>CAZLRS010000048.1:0-3332 GCA_964562085.1 uncultured Gammaproteobacteria bacterium
ACATCATCTTCAATGATTAAAATTTTGGATTTTTAATTTAAAACATTGATTTGAAATTTGAACTTTGGATTTTTGATTTAACATTAACTATATTACTTTATGCCCAGAAAATTAAAGGAGGAAAAAATAAAAATTTTAATCATTGAAGATGATGTTTTTTTAGCCGACTTGTATCGGACCAAATTTGAATTGGAAAATTTTGCCGTTTCCGTTGCTTATGACGGCGAAAAGGGCCGGGAGATGATTGGCAGAATTCAGCCGAACATTATTTTGCTTGATTTGATTCTGCCGAAAATCGGCGGATTCACGATTCTGGAGCAGTTAAAAGATGATAAAGTTTTAAAAGGCATTCCGGTAATCCTGCTGACCAATTTAAGCCAGAAAGCCGACATTGACCGCGGGCTCAAAATGGGCGCGGATGATTATCTCATTAAGGCCCACTTTATGCCGTCGGAGGTCGTGGCGAAAATTAAAAAATTAGTTCAGTAATGCAATGCAGACGTCTCAATTATTATCCTTAAAATCCATCTTGACCGACGCGATAAAACGCGGGGCGGCGGATATTCATTTTTCGGTTTCTAATTATCCGATTATCAGAGTTCAGGCAGAGCTGGTGAGTTTGGAAAATGAAGCCATTATCACTGAAGAATCAATGGCGGCGCTGGTCGCTTCTTTGGTGAGCGAAGAACAGAAAAAACAATTGGAAAAAGAAAGGGAAATTATCTTGACTTATGATTTTGACAAGAATTTGAGATTTAAAATCACGATTTTTTACCAGAAAAATTTCTTATCCGCCACCTTCCGCCATATTGCGGAAAGAATTCCGACTTTAAGCGCTTTGGGCGTTAATCCGCTGTTGGCGGAATTGACGAAATTAAATAAAGGCCTGATTATCGTGGCGGGGCCGTTCGGTTCCGGCCGTTCCACCACCGCGGCGGCGATGATTGAGGAAATCAATCAGAACCGCAAGAAATACATTATTACCATTGAAGACCCGATTGAATATATTTTCACCAATCAAAAAAGCATCATTGAACAGCGGGAAGTCGGTCGAGATACGAATTCTTTTGTTGACGCCCTGCGTTATTTCCAGGAAGAAAATGGCGATGTTTTGTTTTTGGAAGAAATGCAGGATCCGGCAACCATTCCTTTGGTTTTAGAAATCGCTCGGGGCAGTTCTCTGGTCATCACCACGACGAGCGCTGATTCGGCGGCAAAAACAGTGGCTAATATTTTGGATCGGTTTCAGGCCTTTGACCAGGAACGCATTCGCGATTTGTTGGCGACGGCTTTGAAGGCGGTGGTTTGCCAGAAACTTTTGCCGAAAATCGGCGGGGGAGCGATTGTGATTCAGGAAATTTTAATCAACAGCGAACCGGCGAAAGCCAGCATCTTAAACGGCAATATCAGCCAGCTTGACGATATTATCAGGACCTCCAAGGAGGACGGCATGGTTTCTTTTGACCAGGTTTTGGCGGGATTGGTTCAGAATCGTCAAATCACTTTGGATATCGCGCAAGAAAATGCCATCAGTCAAGAAGCGCTGGAGAATTTGCTGAAATAATATTATTTTTAATGCCAATTTTTTACTACAAAGCGCGGGGCAAAAACGGCCAATTGGCGGAAGGCGTAGCGGAAGCGCCGAATGAAAATGCGGTGGCGGGTTTGTTATCGGAAAAAGGTTTGGCGGTTATCGCCATTGAAAGCCGCGTTGGTAGCGACTTTGGCTCAAATCTGTTTTTTTCTTTCAATCGGGTAAAAATCAAGGACTTAGTGGTTTTTTTCCGGCAATTGGCAGTGATGATTGAAGCCGAAGTGCCGATTGTCCGGGCGTTAAGGATTATTCTTAAACAAACTACTAATGAGAAGCTGAAAATGGTGGTTGCCGGCTTGGCCGATGAGATTGACGGCGGCACTAAATTTTCTAAAGCGTTGGCTGATTTTCCCGACGTTTTCAACGATTTTTACGTGAGTGTGGTGAAGTCGGGCGAAACCTCCGGCCGGTTGAGCGAAGTGATGAATTATCTGGCCGACCAGCAGGAAAAGGATTATGATTTGCAGTCCAAGGTTAAGGGCGCGATGATTTATCCGATTTTCATTGTTTGCGGTTTGGCGGTGGTGGCATTTATCGTGATGACTTTTGTGATTCCGCAAATTGTCGGCATGCTGGCGGAATCCGGCGCTAAATTGCCGTTTGCCACTCGAGCTTTAATCGCCGTTTCCGGATTTTTTCAAAGCTTTTGGCTGTTGATTCTAATTTTTATTTTGGCGATGATTGTCGGCGTTATCGCTTGCAAAAAGACCCCGTCTGGCCGCCTGTTGCTGGATCGGTTCAAGGTGAAAGTGCCGATTTTTGGAAGTATTTTCCAAAAAATTTATTTGGTCAGATTCAGCCGGAGTTTTTCCACGCTTTTGCGCGGTGGCGTGCCGGCTTCTCGGGCTTTGGGGGTGGTTAAAGAGGTGGTCGGCAATGCCGTCTATCGCGATATTATCAGCCGGGCAATTAAAGAGGTAGAAGAAGGCAATCCGATTTCCGAAAGCTTAAACGAGCCAAAATATTTTCCGGCAATGGTGGCGCAGATGATATCAGTTGGCGAAGAAACCGGCAAAACCGAGGTGGTTTTGGATAAAATTACCGATTTTTACACGCGGGACATTAATAACAGCGTCAATAATTTATCCACCCTGATTGAGCCGATGGTGATGGTTGTTTTGGGCGTGGCGGTCGGCGGGTTTGTGGCAGCGGTGATTCTGCCAATGTGGCAATTATCCGCTTCAATGTAAGAACGAAATTTGCTATAATGCTAAATAGCGTTTATTGGTTAAATTTTTAGTCAATTTGTTAAAATTTATGTCAAAAATTTCAGTTAGCAATCGCGGTTTTACTTTAATTGAGCTTTTAGTGGTAATCGCAATTGTGTCGCTTTTGTCCTCCATTGCCATGGTTAGTTTCCAAAAAGCGATGAGCAAGGCGAGGGACGCTAAAAGAAAGTCGGATATTAATCAAATCGCCAAGGCGCTGGAAATTTATTATGATATTTTAGGCAGATATCCGACCGAAACAGTTTGCGATACCAGCAAGGGGAGCGGGGCGTCGCCGTGCATCGCTCTATTCGGCGCTGATTGGAATAAGAACGCGAGCAATAAATATATCGGTTGGGCGGTGAGCGTGAGAACTCCTGTAATTTTTCCCGCTTTGCCCGTAGATTCGATTAATCGGGGGGAGTATTATTATAAATATGAGCCAAACGCTGATGGAAATGGTTCTTGCGTAAGCTCAAAATGTTGCGCTTTTTATGTGAATGCGCTTCTAGAGGATGGAACGGTGATTT
>CAZLRS010000049.1:0-3275 GCA_964562085.1 uncultured Gammaproteobacteria bacterium
TTTCGGCGATGGCGTTTCTTATCTCGGCCTGGACAATTCCGAAGAATTGATTAAAATCGCGCGCGCTCGATTCGCCGGCCGGAAAAATATTGAATTTATGGTTGGCGATGCCATTGATTTCAACCAGCGCGGTTTTGATTTGGTTTTGCTCATCGCGGTCCTGCATCACATTCCGACCCGGGGTTTGCGTTTGCAAGTTTTGCAAAACATCAATCAATCTTTGAACGCCGGCGGCCGGTTGGTGATTTCCAGTTGGAATTTGTTTCAGCCGGATTATTGGCGCTATCTTTTGAATTGGCCGGTTAAAATCAAGCATGGCGTTTTCGGCTGGCGCGACGCTTTTGTGCCGTGGCGGGCAAAAGCCGAAGCGCCATATCCGAGATATGTCCACAGTTTCGGCCGGCGGGAATTGAAAAAAATATTGGAAATGGCGGGATTCGCGGTGGAGGAAATTTATTATGAGCGCGACGGCGACCGCGCGAATTTTTTGCTCGGCAAAAATTTGGTAGCCGTGGCGAGAAAAATATGATAAAATTCAATTAATGGCAAAAATCAACGAAAAAATTTTTCGCGGTTATGACGTGCGCGGCCGATATCCGCAAGAAATCAATGAAAAAGCGGCTTATCGGCTCGGCCGCGCTTTTGCGATGTTTAAAAAAGCGAAAAAAATTGTCATCGCCCGCGATTTGCGCGAAGAATCAAAAAAGATTTTGCCGTTTTTTATCGGTGGCGCCGGTTCGCTCGGCGCCGAGATTTATGATCTGGGCGTTAACAGCACTTCCGCCTTGTCTTTCGCGGTGAAAGCGAAAAAAATGAATGCCGGCGCGATTGCCACGGCTTCGCACAATCCGCGGGGTTATGCCGGTTTGAAATTAATTGACGAAAAAGGAATTTCCATCGGCTTTAAAACCGGTTTGCAAAAAATCATGCGACTGGCGCAAAAAATTGAAGCGCCGAGAATGATGCCGAAAATAAAAGTGAAAAAGATTGGCGTTGAGAGCCGTTATGTTAATTTTATTTTTTCTTTGGTTGATTTGAAAAAATTAAAAAGCGCCAAGTTGGTTTTGGACGCGAGCGGCGGTTCGGGCGCGAAAATCGCGAAATATGTTTTTGACCGGTTGCCGGTCAAAACCGTTAGAATGAATTTCCAGTCCGGCGATAAATATCTTGACCATTCGCTCAATCCCATGCTGGCCGCCAGTCAGCGGTTAGCGAAAAAAGCGGTTCAAGAAAAAAAAGCGGATCTCGGCTTGATTTGGGACGGCGACGGCGACCGCGTGATTTTTATTGACGACCGGGGAGAGTTTGTCAACCCGTATCATCTTAATTGTCTGCTGAGTGAGATTGTTTTGCAGAGCAAAAAGAAAATCGGCATCGTTATTGATGCACGACTGGTGCTAGGCATCTCGGTCGTGATTAAAAACGCGGGCGGCAAGCCGATTATTAATGAGGCTGGCAGCGCCAATATCATCAAAACTATGCAAAAGAAAAAATTGCTTTTCGGTTGCGAAAATTCGGGTCATTATTATTTTAATTTCCGCTTCAAAACCGGTGAAAAAGAAAATTTTGTTTTCAGCGACGCGATTTTGCCGGCCTTGATGGTTTTGGAATATCTAAAAGTCAATAGATTGTCATTATCCGAAGCGATTGCCCGCTTTAAAGAAAGGTATTTTATTTCCGGCGAGTTGAATTTCAAGGTTAATGATTTCGCGGCGCTCGCGGATAAAACCAAGGTCCGCTATCGCGGTTGTAAAATGTCAAAAGTTGACGGCTTGTCGGTTTTCGGCCCGGATTGGTTTTTTAATCTCCGGCCGAGCCGGACCGAACCGTTGGCGCGCGTCAATATTGAAGCGGAAAAGAAAAGCCGAATCAATGAAATCAAGCAAGAATTGAGAGCGCTGGGGGTAAAATAATTTAAATCAAAATAAAATCTGTCCGCGACGCCAGTCGGGACAGATTTTTATATTTTTGCGATTAAAGCCCGATAATTTCTTTTACTTCTTTTAAAGTTTTTTGGGCGATGATTTCGGCTTTGGCTCGGCCGGTTTCAAAAATCGCCAGCGCTTGCTTTTTATTTTTGAGCAAGTCGGTTTTTTTATTCCGGAATTCTTGGAAATAATCGGCGACGCCCCGAGCGATGATTTTTTTCGTTTCCGCCATTTTGTCCGGATTGAATTCGCCGGCCATTTTTTCCTTAAACGCCTCATAAATCATTTTCAGATTAGCCGCGCCGGCGGGCGTGCTGGCGGCCTTGCCGATTTTATTCACGATGCTGGCCGGTTCTTCGTCAATGCCCAGCCAGTGTTTTTCGCCCAGCGATTTTGACATTTTATTTTCCGGCGAGGCCAAGCTCATCACTCGCGCCGCGGGCGTGAGCAGTGGCTTGCTTTCCGGAAAATACTCGGTTTGATATTTGTGATTGAACCAGCGGGCAATATCGCGGGTGAGCTCAACGTGCTGAATTTGGTCTTCGCCGACCGGCACGAATCCGCCGTGATAAAGCAAAATGTCGGCGGCTTGCAAAACCGGATAATCAAAAAGCCCCATGTTTATATTTTTCGCCTGCCTTTGGGATTTGTCTTTATACTGCGTCATTCTCTCCAATTCCGCCACCGGCGTCAAAGTGTTGAAAATCCAAGCCAATTCGGCGCACTGGGGCACTTGCGATTGGATGAAGAGGGTTGACTTTTCCGGATCCAGGCCGGCGGCAAGATAATCGCAGGCCAGTTCAAAGACCTGCGCCCGTTTTTCCTCGGCGCGGTAATTTTCCGTAATGGAATGGTAGTCGGCAATAAAAAAGAAACATTGATATTTGCCGCTGTTCTGGATTTCCAGCCAGTTTTTCAGCGCGCCTAAATAATTGCCGATATGGATTTTTCCGGTCGGCTGCATACCCGAGACGATGATGGGTTTCATGTTGGTTAACAATTAAAGGTTAAAAGTTTAAGGTTGATTTAAACTTCAATCAGCACGGGCAGAATCATCGGTCGCTTTTCGGTTTTTTGGTAAAGAAATTTGCCAATCTCGTTCCTGATTGAATCTTTCAGATATTGCTCGTCGGGCGGAGTTTTCGGGTCTTGGTCTTTCAATATTTTTTTCACTTTTTGACGCGTCATTTCAATCAGTTTTTTATTTTCTTTCATATAAACGAAACCGCGGGAAATCAGGTCGGGATTATGAATTAATTTTCCGCTGCGGCCGTCAATGGTGGCGATAATCACCAGCATGCCGTCGGCCGCCATCATCCGTCGGTCGCGCAAGACGACATTGTTGCT
>CAZLRS010000050.1:0-3192 GCA_964562085.1 uncultured Gammaproteobacteria bacterium
ATAACTAATAAACCTTATGTGGAACATTTTTAAGTCCTTCGAAGAGAAAAAAAATCCGATGCTCAAAGGTATTTTAATCGGTGTCGGCGTAGCCGTCATTGCCGTCGCCGTGGTTTTGGGGGTATTATTCGGCGGGAAAATCATTGATAAAATCAAGGCCTTGACCGGCGGAGCCGTCAGTGGCGGGGACAAGACCAGGATTACCATGATTCTAAAAAAAGATTGTGCCGATTGCTTGGATATTAATCCGCTGGTTGACGCCATTAAACAAAGCGGCATTGAGGTTTCCGGCCAAGAAACGATTTACGTTGACGACAAAGCCGGCCGGGCCTTGGTCGAAAAATACCAAATAGAAAAAGTGCCGACGCTTTTGCTGGCCGGCAAGATTGAACAGAATGAAGCGTTAAAAAATTTGTTGGCTTTGGGCGATATCGCTAACGGCGTTTTTGTTTTTCGCGAAGTGATTCCGCCTTATTTTGAGGTGGCGACCGGCCAGGTGAGAGGCCGATTTTCCCTCACTTATCTGACCGACCAGTCCCGTAAAGAATGTTACGACGCGACGACCCATTTAGATGTTTTGCAAAGTTTTTATATGACGCCGACGGAAGTAAAAACGATTGACATTGCCGGCGCCGAAGGCAAAGAATTGATTGAAAAGTACGGTATCGCATCGGCGCCGACCATTTTATTGAACGGCGAAGTTGAAGAATATCCGAATTTCAGCGAGGTTTGGTCCACGGTCGGCGCAGTTGCCTCCGACGGCACCTATGTTTTTACCGGTGTTGACCAGATGGGAACATATAAAGATTTGGCGAAGAACAAAGTGATTGTAGTGAAGACAGAACCGTCAGCGGCGACGACCGGACAGTAAATTTTATTACGCATTACACATTACGCGTTACGCATTACGATAACTCTTTATGCCAAAATTTTATATTACCACGCCGATTTATTATGTTAATGACCGGCCGCATATTGGCCATTCTTACACGACCATTTCGGCTGATGTTTTGGCGCGCTATCGTCGCTTGGCCGGCGATGAGGTTTTCTTTTTGACCGGCACGGACGAGCACGGTTCCAAAGTGGCGGAATCGGCGGAGAAAGCCGGCAAAACGCCACAGGAATTTTGCGATGAATTGTCAGCGGCGTTCCAATTGCTTTGGGACCGGCTGGATATTTCTCATGACGATTTTATTCGCACCACTTCCGAGCGCCATCAAGCCGGCGTGGAAAAAATTTTAAACTGCCTGAAAGCGGCCGGCACGATTTACGAGGATTATTACGAGGGGCTTTATTGCACCGGTTGCGAGCGATTTTTGACGGATAAAGAATTGGTTGACGGCAAATGTCCGGACCATAAGAGAGAGCCGGAGTGGATTAAAGAAAAAAATTATTTTTTTGATTTGAAAAAATTTCTGCCAGCGGTGGAAAAGTTGATTGACACGGAAGAAATTAAAATTTTGCCGGCCAGTCGCCGGCAGGAAGTGCTGGGATTAATCAAACAAGGTTTAGAAAATTTTTCCGTTTCTCGCGAGAATGTCAAATGGGGGATTAAATTGCCGTTTGACCGGTCGCAAGTGACTTACGTCTGGGTGGACGCTTTACAAAATTATCTCACCGCGCTCGGCTATGACGACGGCGAGAATTTCAAGAAATTCTGGCCGGCCGACATCCACTTGATGGCCAAGGACATTATTAAATTCCACGCCTTGTATTGGCCGGCGTTATTAATGGCGATAGGATTGCCGGCGCCCAAAACGATTTTCGCCCATGGTTTTTTCACCATTGACGGGCAGAAAATGGGCAAGTCGCTCGGCAATGCCGTTGACCCGAATGAATTGATTGATGATTTCGGCGCGGATGCCACGCGCTATTTATTGTTAACCCAATTTCCTTTCGGCCAGGACGGCGATATTAAAGTCGGCAATTTTCCCATTCAATACAACGCCGATTTGGCCAACGGCATCGGCAATCTATTCAGCCGCGTAACGGCGATGGCGGAAAAATATTTTGGCGGCATCGCGCCGACCGAGGATAAGGAATTTGCCGATGAAATGGCCGGCATTTGGCGGCAGTATGACGAGGCAATGGCGGATTTCGCCATTGACCAGGCCGTGGAAAAGATTAAAAAATTAAGCGCTTTTTGCGACGGTTATATTGAACGGCAAAAGCCGTGGGAGCTGGCGAAAACCGCTCCCGAACAATTGGCCAAGGCGATTTATAATTTGCTGGAAGCGCTCCGCCATTTGGGCTTGATGATTTATCCGCTGATGCCCCAAACCGCGGAAAAGATTCTGGCGGGTTTGGGGCAGGCCGATTGGAAAAATAAAAAACTTAATGATTTGCAAAAATGGGGCGGCTTGGAAGCGGGAACAAAAATTACGAAAACCGAACCCCTTTTTCCTCGCCTGTGAAGCAAGCTTTTAGCTTATAATTATTAGCTTTTAGCTTATAGCTGTTAGAATTTGGTTATTTGATAATAAAAATTAAATTATAATAAAACCTAAAGCCTAAAAGCTAAAAGCTATAAGCTAATACCTAACACCTAACACCTAAAAATATGACCTTTACCATCTTGGATATCATCCTAATTGTCATCCTGCTGATTTTTGTGATTATGGGTTTTGTCCTCGGCCTGATTCAAGCGATCGGGGGATTGGTCGGCGTGGTTTTCGGCGCTTGGACCGCCAGCCGTTATTTTATGCCTTTCGCCGATTGGCTCACGCCTATTTTATTGGGCCGCGGCTTGGCCGCGAAAATCGT
Source organism: uncultured Gammaproteobacteria bacterium (assembly GCA_964562085.1). Taxonomy (GTDB): domain Bacteria; phylum Patescibacteriota; class Patescibacteriia; order 2-01-FULL-39-33; family 2-01-FULL-39-33; genus CAZLRS01. The sequence continues at coordinate 2,764 of CAZLRS010000050.1, forward strand.
CGCCTTTATTGTTATCTTTATCGCTATCAACCGCTTGGTCGGATTTCTGTTTTATTTGCTGGATCGAGCGTTCCGGATAATTTCCATCTTGCCATTTTTGAAATCAATCAACCGTTTAGGCGGTTTGCTTTTGGGCTTGCTGGAAGGCGTTTTGGTTTTGGGTTTGATTATTTATGTGATTGCCAAATTCGCGCCGGACGTGGCCTGGGTGGCGGACGCGCTGAAAGGTTCAATGGTGGCGCATTGGCTGGTTTACGTCGCCAGCGTCTTGAACGCTTTTCTGCCCCAAGCGTTTGAAAAAATGAAATCAGTGATTTAGGCACAATACAAATCGTAATCCGTAACGCGCTTGTCCCACCGTAGCTGATAAGCGAAGGCGGATAATGCGTAATCCATAAAATTTTTAACTTTTAAACCATCCCATTACGT
>CAZLRS010000051.1:0-3188 GCA_964562085.1 uncultured Gammaproteobacteria bacterium
ATAAAAACATCAAAACCATCACCGCGGTGGAACAGCCGAGAATTATTTTGGAAATCTCGTCAATCGTCCGGCGCGTGCCTTGCATGGAATAAAGTCCGGCCAAGGCGAAGCTTAAAACCCAAACTACGGCCGCCGGCCACAGAATGCGAGAAAATTCGGTAAAAGACAAATCAAAAATAATCGGCCTGATGTTTTGCACCGGCTGCCAATAACGGATGAAATAGGAGGCGAGGCCCGCCAGAATCACCATTAAATAATCAATCGGCACCAAACTGGCGGAAATCGCGATTTCGGAACGTTTCATATAGTTATTTTAACTGATAATCTTAACAGGTTCTATGATAAATGTCAAACAAAATTCCTCCCCTTTCCAAGGGGAGGCAGGGAGGGGTTTTGAAACATGTCATAAAAATATTACACACTTAAAAGTATTTTACAACTGACTGTGAACGCCTCAAAACCTCCCCATGGCCCCTCCTTGGAAAGGAGGGGAAAACAAAAAAACGCCCCGACACATGTCGTAGGCGCTTTTTTAGTCCAAACAAGCTTGTAAGCCGAATTCTGTCTTCCTTGATAAATCAAGGAATGATGACCATCTATCTAGCTCCGACGTTGCCGTCGGAGTCAAGCTCCCGAAATCCGGGATTGCACCAGGTAGAGTTTACCACGGGCTCTCTGTCGCCAGAGGCCGAGTGGCGCAGCTTTAGTTTGAGGGGATATCCCTTGCTCACTCTAAAACACCGCCACACTTTTCACCTTTTTCCAGCTCCGATTTTGTTATTTAATTATTTAGCTTAAGCTTATATTTTTTTGAATTCTTCTTTTAAATTTACTTAACAAGTAGATAATTAAATTGCATGCACTAATTTTAAATAACAAAATCGAAGCTGGATAGTATCGTCTCTGTGGCACTGGTCCTCTCCGTCCGTTGCCGGCCGGAGGGTGGACGTTATCCACTACCGCGATTCCGATATTCATCGGAAAGTGTTCGGACTTTCCTCCCCCCACAAAAAGTGGAAGGCGGTCATCCAGCTTGTTTGGACAAATCCATTGTAGCAAACAATTAATATTTTGTCAATGGTTGCAAGAAATACTGATTTAAATATATATTTAATTAAAAACCAGCTTCATCAATCGCCTTATTAACCAAGTCATCCGCCCGCTGGTTCATTTCCCGCCGGACGTGCTGAAAACTGATTTTTTTAAAGCCCAAAGATAAATTCCAGACCTTCACGAATAAAGGCGCCAAGTCAGCGTCTTTCACTTTGTATTCCCGCTTCATTTGCTTCACCACTAATTCCGAATCAAGGTAGCATTCAATTTCTCCCGCGCCCGCTTCCTTGGCTTTTTCCAAACCCAAAATCAGCGCCCGATATTCGGCTTGATTATTAGTCGCTTCGCCGAGGTATTTTTTATATTCTTTAATTTCCCCGCCGACTTTCAAAACCGCGCCGATGCCGGCCGGTCCCGGATTGCCTCGCGCTCCCCCGTCGGTGTATAATATTGCTTTAAGCATAAATAATTATTATTCCTCGCTCTTTTTGATATCAACGATTTTCAACTGCAGTTCCCGATTGCCGTTCCACTCATTTTCATCCAGTTCAAACACTATATCTATTTTATCACCATTTTTTAATCTTGCGCACCAATCGCCGAAAGAAAAACCGATAAGTTTGTGCAAATTCGGCTGTTCATCTTGGCTGGCGATCACCTTCAAATGCTTGCCGTCGGCGCCGACAGTCCGCGCTTCTTCAATTTTCAAATGCTTCGTCAAAAACAGGGGTTTGGGATTGCCTTCGCCAAATGGCTCAAATTTTTGCAATTCCGCCAGAAGTTCAAAATTAATATCGGCTAATTTGACTTCAGCTTCTATTTTTAAAACCGGACGCAAATCAACGTCTTTCAATTTTTGCTCGGCAATCGCGGTTAATTTTTCTTTAAACCGCTGAAAATTATCATCGCCAATCGCCGTGAACCCGCACGCTTGCGCGTGTCCGCCAAAACGCGACAAATTATCTCCGCATTCCTGCAACGCGAGAATAATATTGAATTCCGGAATACTTCGGCCCGAACCGGTGTATTGGTCCCCGTCTTTGGCAATCGCCAAGCAAGGACGATAATATTTGTCTGTTAATCGGCCGGCGACCAAGCCGACGACGCCTTTTTGCCAGCCCTCGCCCGCCACAAAAATAATTTTTTTGATTTCGTCCGCTTCTATCTGCGCTTCCGCTTCTTTTAACATTTTATCGGTGATTTGCTGGCGCTGTTGATTGTTGTTTTCTAAAATATCCACCAACCGTTCCGCTTCCGCCTCGCTTTCGCTCGCCAATAAATTGAAAGCGACGGAAGCGTGGCCAATCCGGCCGGCGGCGTTGATTCTCGGCGCTAAACGCCAGCCGATATATTGCGTGTCAATCTTCGCGATATGATTATTAATCCGTTCAATCATTTTTTTTAAGCCGGGACGCCTGGATTGCTCTAAAACCAGCAAACCGTATTTGACCAGCACGCGATTTTCGCCTAATAATCGGCAGACGTCCGCCACCGTGGCGATGGCCACCAAGTCCAAAAGCCATTTATCAAAACCGACTGGCAAACGGATGGGACAATTGTCTTTTTCCATTTTAATCATCAAGGCCTGGACGAATTTGAAGGCCACGCCGGCGCCGCATAAGCCGGCAAAAGGATAACCGGAATTTTTCAGCGACGGGTTGATTAAGGCCAAGGCGCGAGGCAGAGTCGGCGGCTCTTCGTGATGGTCCAAAATAATGGTGTCAATGCCGGCTTGATTCAGCGTTTCAATTTCGGCAAAATTAGAAATCCCGCAATCAACCGTAATTAATAAATCAAATTTTTGATTAATAAGCTGTTGAACGAAATTCTGGTTCAAGCCGTATCCCTCGGTGTCGCGGAAAGGAATGTAGGTCTCCACTTCCAAGCCCAAACTTTTCAACGCGGAAAATAAAATCAAAGCGGCGCAGACGCCGTCCGCGTCATAGTCGCCGTAAACCATCACCCACTCCCGCTTGATAATCGCGCCCAGCAAACGATCGGCGGCCTTGGCCATGTGATTGAACAAATACGGATTCAAGATGTGGTCGTCATAATCGGGGCGCAAAAAAACGTCAATTTCTTTTTGACTTTTTAAACCGCGATTAAACAAAAGCTGAAGCGTAATAGCGTCCAAC
>CAZLRS010000052.1:0-3165 GCA_964562085.1 uncultured Gammaproteobacteria bacterium
TGGTACCGCCGATAACCAATGACCGAGTGCCGGTCAACTGCGCCGTAATCAAAGGCAGAATCGCAATCAGACCCAAAAATAAAGCGCCGGTGAAAACGATCCGAGTAACGATTTTCTGCAAATATTCCGCCGTATTCCGGCCCGGTCTGATACCCGGCACAAAACCACCCTGCTTCTGCAAATGCTCGGCAATCTGATCGGGATGAAAAATAACGGAAGTATAAAAATAAGTGAAGGCCACCACCAAAACAAAATAAGAAACGCCGTAAACAATCTGATTCTGCGAGGTCTGAATAATCCACTTCGCCACTTCCGCCAACCAAGCGGTTTTAACTTGCAAAAAAAACTGGGCGATCATCGGCGGAATCAAAATAATGGAAATGGCAAAAATAATCGGAATCACGCCGGCTTGATTCACTCTTAACGGCAAATGGGTATTCGCCCCGCCGTACATTTTATTGCCTCTCACCTGCCGAGCGTAAGAAACCGGGATGTTCCTTTGGCCTTCGGTGATAATCACCACGCCAATAATCGTCACTAAAGCGATGCCGGCGAAAATTATCATATTCATAATTTCCGACGGGTCGTAAGTGGAAAACGTTTTGCCCAAACTGCCGGGTAAATTGGAAATAATGCCGGCAAAAATCAAAAGTGAAATGCCATTGCCGACATGCTTTTCCGAAATCAATTCGCCCAGCCACATTAAAAATACGGTGCCGGCGGTGATGGTGGACATGGCGATAATCAACTGCCAACTCGTAAAACCGCCTAAAACATTACCCGATGATTGGCGCAAAATCGTAATCATGCCGAATGACTGTAAAAGCGCCAGGGGCACGGTCAGATATCTCGTCCATTGGTTAATTTTTCCCCGGCCGTATTCGCCTTCTTTGGACAGTTCTTCCAAGCGAGGAATAACCATGACTAAAAGCTGAAAGATAATCGAGGCGGTGATGTAAGGCGCCACGCCCAGCATCACAATGGAAAAATTTTCCATGCTACCGCCGGAAAAAACATTAATCAAGCCCAAAAGCTGATTATTCTGAAATAATCTCCTTAAAGATTCAAGGTCAACACCGGGAATGGGAATGTGCGCCGCAATACGAAAAATCAACAACATGCCAAAAACATATAAAATGCTCTTGCGCAAATCCTGAATTTTCCAAATTTGAGTTAATTTATTGAACATAAATTATTTTTGAACTTTCAGCCGACCGATAAAAAATTATGATTTGATTTCCGCCTTGCCGCCAGCCGCCTCAATCGCTTTTTTCGCGCTCTCCGAAAACGCGCTGGCGACAATATTGAATTTCTTGCTTAATTTGCCGTTGGCTAAAATTTTGACGCCGAATTTCGCTTCTTTAATCAAATTAATTTTCAATAATTTTTTCGCGTCAATTAATTCGCCGTCATTAAATTTCTTTTCCAAATCGCCAAGATTAACCACCGCCGGCTTCGTTCTCAAACTCCGAAAACCGCGATTTTTGGGAATACTCCGCAAGGTCTGTTTCAAACCCATGGCCTTTAGCCCGCGCTTGCCGCCGCTTCTTGACCGCTGGCCTTTCATGCCTCGACCGGAATAAGTGCCGCGCTTGCCGCCTCGGCCGACAATCCGCTTGGTCCGCTTGGAACCTTTCGCCGGCTTTAAATTGGACAAAGTGAGAGACATATGAATAATTTTAATCTTTAATTACTTCTGTTTTAACGGTTTCGACCGGAATTTCAACTTTAGCTTTCACCGGCTGTTTCTTACTTTTCAATAAACTTAACGCCTTGATCGCCGCCCGGACATTGTTGACTTTATTATTCGCGCCTAAAATTTTGGAAACGATATTTTTAATGCCAGCCAATTCCAAAACCACGCGGATCGCGCCACCGGAAATAATGCCGGTACCAGCCGGAGCCGGTTTCAGCAAAATTCTAGCCGAGCCGTCTTTAAGTTCAATCGCATGCGGAATACTGATGCGGTCAACGTCAATTTTAATCAGATTATTTTTCGCTTTGCGGACCGCTTTTTCCACGGCGATCGTCACATCAGCGCCTTTCGCAATGCCCATTCCCACCCGGCCCTTTTTATCGCCAATCACAACGCAGGCGCGAAAGCGCATTCTCTTGCCGCCGGCCATCACGCGGGTCACTCGGGCGATGTCAACAATGGTTTGGTCAAATTCCTTTTCTTCTCTTCTTTCGGGTCTCGGCCCTCTTCTTTTGTTATCTCGATTCATCATAGATAAAAATTAAATTTTTAATCCGCCTTCCCGAGCGCCATCCGCCACGCCCTTGACTCGGCCATGAAATTTAAAAGCGCCTTTGTCAAAAACGGCCTGCTTGATGCCTTTTTCACCGGCTTTCTGCGCCAATAGCTTACCGACTAAAATCGCTTTCTCGGTTTTGGTTTTGCCTTCTTTCACTTCCGTATCCCGCGCGCTTAAAATCGTCCGACTCTTTTCATCGTCAATCAGCTGGGCGTAGACGTGAGTCAAGCTGCGAAAAACCGATAATCGCGGCCGTTCGGCCGTGCCTGAAATTTTCGCTCTCACTCGGCAATGCCGGCGCTCTTTCTTCAAATTTTCAATCTTATATTTTTTCATCTGATTTAAAATTATTTCGCTTTTTAATTTTAGGAAGCCGTCTTGGCGCCGGCCGCTTTACCGGCTTTTCTGATGATTATTTCGCCAAAATATTTAATGCCCTTGCCTTTATACGGTTCCGGCTTTTTAACGCTTCTAATTTGCGCGGCGGTTTCACCAACCATTTGCTTGTCAGCGCCAGCGATGGTGATGATATTATTGTCCACTTTAATTTCAATGCCTTGGGGAATCTTATAATTGACCGCGTGGGAAAGGCCAACGTTCAAAGTCAAATTTTGACCGGCCACCGCGGCCTTGAAACCGACGCCGTTGATTTCCAATTTGATGGCAAAACCCTCGGTCACGCCCGTAATCATATTTTTTATCAAGCTGGCGAAAAGGCCCCACAGCGCGCGCTGCGGTTTGTCGTTTTCATCTTTAACTTTGACGGTCACAATATTATCCTTGATCTCCACTATGACATTTTTGTGCAACTGTTGTTTTAATTCGCCTTTCGGCCCTTTGATGATAATAAAATCATCGGCCAGCTTAACTTCAACGCCTTGGGGAATATTGATTAATTGTTTTCCGACTC
>CAZLRS010000053.1:0-3160 GCA_964562085.1 uncultured Gammaproteobacteria bacterium
TTATTCATTTGAGCCTTGGATTTGATTTGAACTTTGATATTTGAACTTTGAGCTTTTAATTTTATTCCGCCGCCACGCGCATCACTTCTTCAATTGTCGTGTTGCCTTTAAGCGCCTTGATTACGCCATCTTGGACCAAGGTCGTGTAATTCTGCTTGGTTAATTCCAATTGAACTTTTTCCGGTGAAAAATCTTCACTCGACACCAGTTCTCTTAAACCGGAACTGAATTCCATAATCTCCGCCAAAACCGTCCGGCCGGCATAACCGGTATTGCCGCATTTATCACAGCCCTTGCCGTGATAAAATTTAAAATCTTTCAAATCTTTAAGCAAATCGGCGGGAATATTTTTTATTTCCTGCTGGATTTTTTCCGCCAAGCGCGGAGGAAGCTTAGTTTCCGTTTTGCACTCCGGACAAATTTTCCTCACCAAGCGCTGGGCCATAACCAAATTGAGCGTTGACGCCAGTAAAAACGGTTCCGCTTTCATGTCAATCAGGCGCGGAATCGCGCCCCAGGCGTTATTGGTGTGCAAAGTGGAAAAAACCAAGTGGCCGGTCAAACCGGCATGAATCACTAATTCCACCGTTTCATTGTCGCGAATTTCGCCAACCATGATAATATTCGGGTCTTGGCGCAAAATCGCCCTTAACCCATCGGCGAAAGAAAAACCGATTTCCGGCCTTACTTGCGATTGGTTGATGCCATTCATATAATATTCAATCGGGTCTTCCAGCGTTGTAATATTCTGCCCTTCGCTGTTCAGCATATTCAAAACCGAATACAGAGTCGTGGTCTTGCCGCTGCCGGTCGGACCGGTGAGTAAAAATAAGCCGAATGCTTTTTTAATGTTCCGCTCAATAATTTCAATGTGCCTGGGCTCAAAGCCCAATTCAACCAAGGTCGGCACGCCCAAAGAAGTATCTAAGACCCTCATCACCACCTTTTCCTCATCTAAAACCGGCAAGACCGAAACCCGCAAATCAATGGCCTGATTATCAAACTGCATCCGAATCCGGCCGTCTTGGGGCACGCGGGTTTCGTCCAATTTCAAATTAGCTAAAACCTTGATGCGAGAAATCACCGCGGAATGCAGATATTTCGGCAAAACCAGCGAGCCGTGCAAAATGCCATCAACGCGATAGCGCACCCGGCTTTCATTGTAGCCGGGTTCAATGTGGATATCGGAAGCGCCGCCATCCAAAGCGTGTTTGACGATGACCGAAACGATTTTCGCCACCGGCGCTGAACGGATGACGGTTTCTAAATCTTTTTCACTCACCTTGACTTCCGCCTGCTCGGCGAATCTTTCTTTCGCCACTTCCAAAGCCGAGCCGATTTCCTTTCTAAAACTGCCGTATTTCTGCATCGCCTCGCGGAAATGATAAAGCGAGATGACAAAATATTTCGATTCCCAGTTGTGCTGTTTGGCCAAAAATTCAATCGCTTCGTGCGCTTGAAAATCAGCCGGGTTCGCCAAACCGACATAAATTGAACTGCCTTCGCGCTTGAAAACCACCATCTGATAATTTTTCGCTATTTTTTCCGACAACAAATTCAGCGTTTCCGGCGCGATTTCCATCTCCCCCAAATCAGCCACCGGCAAATTAAAAATTTCGCCCTTGATTCGGGCAAAATCATCCGGCGAAAAAACCTTTGACTCTATCAACAGCGCTTCCAAGCTGTTATCTTGATTGACTTTTCCGGCTAATTCGTCCAGCTTGCTTTCGTCAATCAAATTTTTCGCCAGCAAATAATCTTTGATTTTTTTGAAAAAAATATCTTCCGCCATAATTATTCGGTTTTTGCTTTCGCTTTAATAAAAGGATTGCCGCGGCCGGCGTCAACGACTACCGGACCAAGCGGCCAAGCGCCGTTCGCCGGATATTGCTTTAAACCGTCCACCTGGAATAAAATTTCATTTTTAATTTTTAGATCCACCTTGGCGGGCGGCGGTGAGACAAAAAAATTCGGCCCTTCGCTTTCAATCGGCACTAAAAAAGCGGCGATGGCGTACCAAAAATAATAAATTAAAACAACGATAAGCGCCAAAGCCAAAATCGCGATTAAAATAAAATTATTCGGTTGTTTTTTATTTTGCGCCATCATATTTAATCAGCGTGATAATAAGTCGCCAGATTAAGCTGGTATTCCTCTTTGTCCGACGAAAAATCAATCGAATTCACTTTAAAAATCAGCAAACTGCTTTCAATTAATTTAATCAAATTTTTCAAAGCGTCATAATCGCCACCGGCAACGCTTAATGAGATATTGATTCTTTTCAATTTAGAATTTTCCGGCCCGGCAGTTTCTGCCGAGGCAAGCGCGCTGGAATCGGCGAGAACCGCCGTGGCCGACTCATCCAATGCCGGCATAACGGTTTTCACTTCTTCGGCATCCACTTGGGTAATCACAAATTTATTGGCCTCAACTAAACCGGCTAATTGCATAATAATTGATGGCAAATCAAATTCGTCCGGCAAAACCAAGGACATTAATCGCTTCTCCGATGGCGTAAAGCCGTCAACGATAATTTGAGCGTTTTCTTGCTGCTGATTCAAATTATCAATTTGCTGTTCAACATCGGCCAATTCAGCTTTAGCCGTATTAAGATCGCCCATCAGCGGTTTTAAAATCCAAAAATAACCGACGGCTAAAATGATTATCGCGACTAAAACCGTGAGCGGCTTGAAAAACCGCTCCCAAAAAAGATTGCCATTGTTTTTAATCTCGGCCATTTATTTGATGGTGAAAAAATTATCAACTAAGGTAATTTTTAATTCAAACGCCACGCCTTCGGCTCCGGCCGCGCCGGTATACAAACTCATGCCGCCGACCTGAACATTCTGGATAAAATCTGTCGCTTGCCTCAAGGCGACAATCTGCTTAGCCGCTTCCTGATAATTGGTCGCGATCGTCGGCAAAGAAAAAGTACCGGCGCTGTCAGCGCTGAATTTTTTATAATAAACCGTCGGCAAAGTATATTTTTCCAAAGCCGTGAAAAACTTGGTCCACTTCGGCGATGCGTTTAATAATTTCTGAATCGTCAAGAGTTTATCCCATGAATTTGCCTGTTCCGTCTGCTGGCGCTTTAAAACCGCCACGATTTTTTGCAATTGAGCGATTTCAATCTGCTTGTCCTCAATCTGTTTTTGCGTTT
>CAZLRS010000054.1:0-3027 GCA_964562085.1 uncultured Gammaproteobacteria bacterium
AATTTTCAATGATTTTTAAAATGATTTTAAAAATTAAAAATTGAAAATTCAATGAAAATTGTAAATTGTAAATTGAAAATTATTTTACTTCTTCTGCCTTCCTTCCACAATTTTCATTTCCACATTTTTCGGCACTTCGGCGTAATGGGCGAATTCCATCGTATAGGAAGCGCGACCTTGAGTCATAGAGCGCAATTGCGTGGCGTAGCCGAACATTTCCGACAAAGGCACATCGGCGGAAATCACTTTCACCGCCGCCATACCGACTCCCCGATCCCCCATTTCCTTGATAATTGCGCGGCGAGAATTCAAATCGCCAATCACATCGCCCATAAATTGTTCGGGCGTCACCATTTCACATTTCATTATCGGCTCAAGCAAAACCGGATTGGCTTGCCGAGCCGCGGCCTGCAACGCCATGGAACCGGCGATTTTAAACGCCGCCTCCGAAGAGTCAACTTCATGAAACGAGCCGTCGTAAACTGTCGCCTTCAAATCAATCATCGGATAACCCGCCACGACGCCTCGGTCCAACGCTTCGCGCACGCCTTTTTCAATCGGTTTGATATATTCTTTCGGAATAATGCCGCCCTTGATTTCATCGCCAAATTCAAAACCCTTGCCGTGTTCCAACGGTTCAATGCGAATCCAGCAGTGGCCATATTGACCGCGGCCGCCGGATTGGCGAATATACTTGCCTTCGGCTTCGGATTGCTGTTTAATCGTTTCGCGATAAGCCACTTGAGGCGCGCCAATATTGGCTTCCACTTTAAATTCGCGCTTCATGCGGTCAATAATAATATCCAAATGCAGTTCCCCCATGCCGGAAATAATCGTCTGAGTGGTTTCTTCGTCGGTTCGGACGCGGAAAGTCGGGTCTTCTTCAGCCAATTTCGCCAAAGCCAAACCCATTTTTTCTTGATCAACTTTGGTTTTTGGTTCAACCGCAATATCAATCACCGGATCCGGGAAAGTGATTTTTTCCAAATGAATCGGGAAGCTCGGGTCCGACAGGGTGTCGCCGGTGGTCGTGTTGTGCAAACCGACTAAGGCCGCGATTTCGCCGGCGTAAACCTCGGTGATTTCTTCGCGAGAGTTGGCGTGCATCCTCAAAACCCGGCCGATTCTTTCTTTATTGCCGTTGGAATTATTTAAAATATAAGAACCGCATTGCAAGACGCCGCTGTAAACCCGGAAAAAAACCAATTTGCCGACAAACGGGTCGGTGGCGATTTTGAAAGCCAGGCCAACCATCGGCGCGTCTTCTTTCACCGCCAAAGGAATTTCTTTGGTTACGTCGCGGCCGATCGGCGCTTCAATGTCCAACGGCGAAGGCAAAAATTCATCCACGGCGTTCAATAAAAATTGCACGCCTTTATTTTTCAAAGCCGAACCGCAAAGAATCGGCACGATTTTGTTTTCCACCGTCGCCTTTCTCAGGGCCGATTTTAATTCGCTAATGCTCAATTCCTGGCCGGCTAAATATTTTTCCATTAAGGCCTCGTCGTTTTCCGCGATCGCTTCCACTAATTTGGCGCGAAATTCTTTCGCCCGTTCCAATTCGTCGGCCGGCATGTCCGTGTCTTCCCATTTGATGCCCAGCTCATCAAGATAAACGCGCGCTTTCATTTCAAACAAATCAATAATGCCCTTGAAGGTCTCGGCCGCGCCGATCGGCAATTGGATCGGATGGGCGTAAGGGGTCAACCGTTCATGAATGCTTTTCAAATCCTTGTAAAAATCCGCGCCCATGCGGTCCATTTTATTGATAAAGCCCAATTTCGGCACATGATATTTTTCCGATTGGCGCCAAACAGTTTCCGATTGGGGCTCCACGCCCGCCACGCCGTCAAACACAATCACGCCGCCGTCCAAAACGCGGAGCGAGCGCTCCACCTCGGCAGTAAAGTCAACATGGCCCGGAGTATCAATGATATTAATTTGAATTTCGCCCCCGCCCAGCCATTCGGCGTTCGGCCAAAAACAAGTGGTGGCGGCGGAAGTGATGGTGATGCCGCGCTCCCGTTCCTGTTCCATCCAGTCCATGGTCGCTTCGCCTTCATGCACTTCGCCGATTTTATGTTTTTTGCCGGTATAAAATAAAATGCGCTCGGAAACCGTGGTTTTACCGGCGTCAATGTGGGCGATAATGCCTATATTTCTGACCTTTTCCAATGGTTGTTTTCGGGGCATAAAAATTAATTTTTAATTTTATAATTTTCAATTTCCAATTACGGGTTACACGTTACGGATTACGCATTACGAACTTTTTTAGCGCGCAAAGTGCGCGAACGCGCGATTCGCTTCCGCCATTTTGTAAACATCCTGTTTCTTTTTGATGGCCGCGCCTTCATTATTAAAAGCGCTGATAAATTCTTCCGCCAACCGGTCCGCGATCTTCCTGCCCTTTTTCGCTTTCGCGGCATCAATCAGCCAGCGGCAACCGAGCGTGAAACTGCGGGTCGGGCGAACCGCCACCGGCACCTGATAATTGGCGCCACCGACTCTCCGGCTGCGGATTTCCACCGACGGGCAAACATTTTTCAAGGCCTGCTCAAAAACTTCCACCGCGTCCTGCTGGATTTTTTTGGAAATAATATCAATCGCTTCGTAAACAATAGCGCGAGCAATGGATTTTTTTCCGCCTTTCATAATATAATTGATAAACTTGGCAATATTTTCATTGCTGTATTTTTCATCCGGTTTAATAACTCTTTTAACGGCTGGTTTTCCTCTCATAATATTTTTTAATTTAGATAAAAATTTTATTTTTCTGTTTTTTTCTCCTTTTTCGCGCCATACAAGCTGCGGCCGCGCTTGCGATTAACCACGCCACCGGCATCATAAACGCCGCGCACGATGTGGTAACGGACGCCCGGCAAATCCTTGACTCTGCCCCCGCGAATTAAAACGATGGAATGCTCCTGCAAATTATGGCCGACGCCCGGAATATAAGCGGTTACTTCCTGGCCGTTGGATAACCGGACGCGGGCGATTTTGCGCAAAGCGGAGTTAGGTTTTTTCGGC
>CAZLRS010000055.1:0-2995 GCA_964562085.1 uncultured Gammaproteobacteria bacterium
AAAATAAAATTTTCACCCAAATCACCATCAGCAAAGAAGCTAATCCGAAAAATTTGAATCTGGACAACTGGCTCGCGAGCCAAAATCTGGACGGACTGATAAAAAGCGAGGAAGCGATGAGCATCGGCGCGCAACCGGCCAGCCAATATGTTTCCGCCGAAACCGCCAAGCAAGATATTGAGGCAACGATTTTCACCGCCAAAAACAAAACGATTTATGAAATAAAAATCTACGCCCAAAACGGCAAAGATTTATACGAACCGATTATTAATAAAATTTTGGAGACAATAAAGTTTATAAAATAAAATTTTCAATTTTTATTGAAAATTGAAAATTGCAAAATTGAAAATTCTCCCGTATGCCTAAAAATAAAATCATAAAAAATATTCCTCCGGCAGAAGAGGCAACTCCGACAGCAAACATCGTCGACCAGCTCATCAGCGAGGAAATGCGCCAGAGCTATCTTGATTACGCCATGTCGGTAATTGTTTCGCGCGCTTTGCCCGATGTGAGAGATGGCATGAAGCCGGTGCATCGCCGTGTCTTGTACGCCATGTGGGACATCGGCTTGAAAGCTAACGCGAAATTCAGAAAGTCGGCGAATGTCGTCGGTGAAGTGATGGCCAAATATCATCCGCACGGCGACGCCGCAATTTACGATACCTTGGTGCGCTTGGCGCAAGATTTTTCTTTGCGCCATCCATTGGTCAACGGCCAAGGCAATTTCGGCTCCATGGACGGCGACGCGGCCGCGGCCATGCGTTATACCGAAGCCAAACTTTCCAGCATCGCCGAAGAAATGATGTTTGACATTGATAAAAATACCGTTGACTTTATTCCTAATTATGACGGCGCGCACCAGGAGCCGACCGTCCTGCCCGCCAAATTGCCGAATCTGCTCATTAACGGCGCGCAAGGCATTGCCGTCGGCATGGCGACGACCATCGCCCCGCACAATTTGGCTGAAGTGATTGATGGCGCTCTGCATCTGATTGACAATCCAGATTGCGAAATCGACGATTTAATGAAATTCATCAAAGGACCGGATTTTCCGACCGGCGGAATAATTTTTAATGTTAACGACATCAAACAGGCGTACGCCACCGGCAAGGGCGGAATCGTCTGCCGAGCCAAAACTGAAATTGAAGAAGTTGGCGGCAGTTTCCGCATTATTGTTTCGGAAGTCACTTACCAAACCAACAAGGCAACGCTGTTGGAAAAAATCGCCGAGCTGGTTCGCGACAAAAAAATTGAAGGCATCCGCGATTTGCGCGATGAATCAAATAAAGATGGCGTGCGCATTGTGATTGAATTGAAAAAAGACACTTATCCGAAAAAAATCCTGAATCAGCTGTTCAAGCACACCCAATTGCAGGAAACGTTCCATTTCAATATCTTGGCTTTGGTGGATGGCATCCAGCCGAAAGTGCTGAATCTAAAAATGGTTTTAGAAGAATATCTCAAGCACCGCCAAAACATCGTCACCCGCCGGACGCAATTTGACTTGGATAAAGCCAAAGACCGCGCTCACATTTTAGAAGGTTTGGTTTTAGCGCTGGCGAAAATCGACCAGGTGATTGACACTATTAAAAAATCAAGAGACAAAGACGACGCCAAGGATAATTTGATGAAAAAATTCAAACTGTCCGAAAAGCAGGCGGTGGCAATTTTGGAAATGAAACTCCAACAGCTGGCGAATCTGGAACGGATTAAAGTGGAAACCGAATTAAAAGAAAAAAGAAAATTAATCAAAGAGCTGGAAGAGATTTTGAAATCGCCGACGAAAATTTTAGGCATTATCAAAGCCGAATTAATGGCAATGAAAGAAAAATACGGCGAGCCGAGACGGACGCAGATTGTCGTCCACGCGATTGACAGTTTTAAGATGGAAGACCTTGTCGCCGACGAAGAAATGATCGTGATGACCACCCTGGATGGCTATAGGATTAACCACCAAAGAGGCGGATACGGTTGAACATTGTTTCCTGACCACCACGCACGCGGATTTGCTTTTCTTTACCAACCGCGGCCGCGTTTTCCAACTTAAGGGCTATGATGTGCCGCAATCGTCCCGCACCGCCAAAGGCCAAGCCATTGTTAATTTCTTGCAACTCGCGCCGAATGAAAAAGTTTCCGCGATTCTGCCGTCCACGGAAATTGAAAATGACAAATATTTTATCATGGTAACCGGCAAAGGCACCATTAAAAAAACCGCGATTGAAGATTTTATAAATGTCCGCCATTCCGGACTAATCGCGATTAAATTAAAAGGCGACGACAATCTGGAATGGGTAAAACCGTCGCGAGGCGATGAAAACGTGATTTTAGTCACCAGCCGCGGCCAAGCCATTCGCTTCAAGGAAGCCGATGTCCGGCCGATGGGCCGCTCCGCATCCGGTGTCCGAGGCATTAAAATAAAAACCAACGACCAAGTCGTCGGCATGGGAATTTTTGATTCCAAAGTTGATAAAACCGCTAAACTGCTGGTCATCATGGAAAAGGGTTTTGGCAAACAAACGCTTTTGGACGCTTATAAAATCCAAGGCCGGGGCGGCAGCGGCATCAAAACCGCCAAGATTACCGACAAGACCGGCAAAATCATTTCCGGCTCGATCGCCTACGGCGAGGAGCAGGACTTAATGGTGATTTCCGCCCAAGGGCAGGTGATCCGCTTAGCCGTCAAACAAGTGAACGTGCTCGGCCGCGACACTCAAGGCGTCAGAGTGATGCGGTTTAAAGAAGAAAAAGACATTGTGGCGAATGTGGCCCTGCTTTAGATTGCAAACCATGCCATCGTCATTGCGAGGAGCGAAGCGACGAAGCAATCCCATGTTTGCAGTAGGAATTTTTAATTTTGTAATTTTTAAATAATGCCTTAATTTTTTAATGTTTAAAATTTAAAGTTTAAAAATTTAAGCATTTGATTGCTTCGCAATCATCCCGCCTTGGCGGGATGTCGGCAAAGCCGACACATTATTTATAAAATTAAAAATTA
>CAZLRS010000056.1:0-2995 GCA_964562085.1 uncultured Gammaproteobacteria bacterium
TTGAAGTGATTACTTGTCGGATTTCCTGCGGATAAAAATTTTCCACCTCGCCGTCTTTATGCGCGATCTGCGACACCACATACGGCTTCATTAATTTTCCGCCGTTGGCAATGGCGCCGACTGCCGCCACCATTTGAATCGGCGTGACGGTAATGCCTTGACCGAAAGAAGCGGTCGCCGCGTAAATTTCTCCCCGGCGGTCCAAATTGGAAAGGTCGCCGGGCAATTCCTGATTCAATTCAATGCCGGTCTTCTGGCCGAACCCGAACGCCCGCGCGTAATTCGCAAAAACCGCCGGCGTCGCTTGGCGCATGGCATAAATCGCGCCGGTGTTGATGGATTTCTCCAGCACCTCGGTCATGGTTTTCACGCCGTAAACCTTGTCATCAAAATTTTTAATGATATCCTGCCCGATCGCCACCTGTCCCGTATCTTCATAAGTAGTTTGCGGTTCCACCTTGCCGGCATCAAGCGCCGCTGCCATGGTTATCGTCTTGAAAATCGAACCCGGCTCATAGGCGTTAAAAATCACCGGATTGTTATAAACCTCAATGCTCTCAACTTTATTGTACTCATCGGCATTGTAATCCGGCGCGCCGCACATCGCCAAAATCGCGCCGGTTTTCGGATCCATTACCACCACTGATCCGCCTTTCGCCTCAAATTTTTCCACTGCCCGATTCAATGATTGGCAGGCCTGGTATTGAATGGCGCGATCAATCGTCAAAATCAAATCCGCGCCGTCTTGTTTTTCCACGAAAGAATGATTGCCAATGGGAATAATATTGCCCAGCGGATCTCGTTCTGAATGAATTTCGCCTAATTTGCCGGACAGAATATGGTCAAAATATCCTTCCAACCCGTATTTGCCTTTTCGGTCATTGTCGTCAAACCCCCAAAAACCGAATAACTGCGAACCAACGCCTTGTTCCGGATAAAACCGCCAGGTCTCTTTTTGAAAATCCAAGCCCTCAATATTTAAATTTTCAATCAATTCCGTCTGCGCGTCGGAAACCTTGTGCCGAATCGGCTCATAAGGGTCGTCTTCTTTGCTTAAAATCGCCGTCAAACTTTCAATTTCTTTTTCTTTGCGGTCGGCGCGCCATTTTTCCAGCCGGCTCGCTTTGATTTCGGCGGCCAGCTTCGGTTCCAAATCCGGCGATAAATCGGCGAATAATTCTTTTTCCAAATCCTCTTTTTTCGGCTCTTCCGACAAACCTAAAATTTCAATCAGCTTCTCGGCGGTTTCTTTCGGCTTCTGAATTTGCGACGGCACGGCGTAAAGCAAATTCAATTCCTGATTGGTGACCAAAGGATATAAAATTTTTTGACCGTTCTTCTCTTCCGCCACATAAATTGAACCCCGCTCCGGAAAAAGTTTCTGATACAATTCATGCTGGCCCATTGCCAAGGCCGTATAAAATCCGCCACGCAAAACTTGCAAATCAAACAGGCGGGCAACGATTAAGCCGAAGAAAATAATAAAAAAAACGGCGAGAAACTTCACCCGAGTCTCGCTATTTGTTTGGATTGAATGGCTTAATTGATTATAACGCCAGGACATTGATTACCATTAAAGCTATTAGCTGTTAGCTTATAGCTTTTAGGCAAAACCTAACACCTAACAGCTATAAGCTAAAAGCTAAAAGCTACCTCCGCGCCACGGTCGCGGCGACGGGATTGATTATTTCCACTTCTCCGACCGCCACCAATTTTAAATCGTTCGCCTTAGCCGTTAAGTTGGCGATTGACTGCGATTGAATATACCGCAAGCTCAATTTTTTATTCTCGTCTTTCAATGTGTCAAATTTTTGTTGTAATTCTTTCAACTTATAACCGGCAGTCGCCGCCGAATTAATTTGCGTCAAATAAAAAACGCCGACTATGACCGTCGCCGCCATTGCCAAAACCGCGCCTCGCCGCCAATTGAAAAGCATCAAGCCGGCTCGAATTAATTTATTTTTCCGATTCAATTCGGGAAAATGGTGATTGAATTTTTCTTTTCGCCAAAATTTGCACATACTATCTATTGTTTCGTAACGCGTAACGCGTAACGCGTAAATAAATTAAATTAATTTTTCCGCGACCCGCAACTTCGCGCTTCGACTTCGCGGATTGGCTTCAACCTCCTCATCGGCCGGCGTAATCGGTTTTTTCGTAATGATTTTCAGCCGCGGATTATCATGCCGAGCTTCATCGCGAAAAAAATTTTTCACGATCCGGTCTTCGCCGGAGTGGAAAGAGATCGCCGCGAGCCGGCCGCCTGGCGCCAGCAATTCAATTGCTTGAGGCAATGCGGCGCGGAGGTTATTGAATTCATCATTAACCGCGATTCGTAAGGCCTGAAAAACTCTGGTGGCCGGATTTCGGCGCGATGGCTCCCGAAAATGTTTCCGGTAAAGGCCGGAAACGAGCTGGACAAGCATGTCAGCCGTTTCAATGGCAATGCCCTGTTGGCGATCAGCGATTATTTTCTTGGCGATCTGCCAGCTTAAGGGCTCTTCACCGTATTCTTTGAATATTTTAAATAACTCTTCTTGCGTGGAATTTTTTAAAATTTCCGCCGCGGCCGGACGATCCGAATCAACAGCGTACCTTAAGTCCAAAAATCCTTCACCTTGAAAACTAAATCCCCTATCCCCTGCGCCGAGCTGATCTGATGATAGGCCAAGGTCAAATAATATTCCATTAATTTGATCAATTGCGGAATCATTTTTTAACTTTAAAAATATTTTTTTTAAATGCTTATAATTTTCATTGATCAAAACCAAATTTTCATTCCGGCTGTCCTGAACCGCCTGCCGGTCCCAATCCAAGCCGATTAATTTGCCGTTCGGTTTGATTTTTTCCAAAATCGCCAAAGCGTGCCCGCCCCCGCCGAAAGTGCAATCAATAAAATTCTGTCCCGG
This sequence comes from uncultured Gammaproteobacteria bacterium, assembly GCA_964562085.1. Taxonomy (GTDB): domain Bacteria; phylum Patescibacteriota; class Patescibacteriia; order 2-01-FULL-39-33; family 2-01-FULL-39-33; genus CAZLRS01. Next base: position 2,910 of record CAZLRS010000056.1, read on the forward strand.
TTGGGGATTCAAAAAAGATAAAACCTCTCTCAATAAAACTGGCTCGTGGATGGTCATACGGCTCAAATGCCAATCGTTATGCGCTT
>CAZLRS010000057.1:0-2906 GCA_964562085.1 uncultured Gammaproteobacteria bacterium
CACGCCACATAAAAAAGCCGGCGTTCCTCTTCCAACTCGCCCAAATTAGCCATGGTTTTGGCGTTCGGAAATTGGCCATCAACCAAACCGATGACAAAAACAATTTTCCATTCCAGCCCCTTGGCCTGATGGATGGTGGACAAAATCACCGCATTTTTTTCCTCGCCGCTCTCCCCTCCTTTTTTGAAATTTTCCGCCAAAGCCGCGTCCGATAAAAATTTTTCCAAGGAATTATATTTTTTCGCGAAAATCAGCAACTGAGCCAAATCCGCCAGCCGATCGTTAAAATCCTCATAATTATCTTTCAAATAATCAATATAATCCTCGCTGAACGCGGATTCCACTAGCGCGCCGACGTCATTTTGGTCCAGCGCGGAAATTTTTTGCAAAATCGGTTTTAATTTTGACCAGCCATAAGCGCCTTGCTTGCCGATTAAATTAAAATCATAATTGAATACCGCGGTCAGATCCGGCGCCTTCATCACCACCGCCAAAAATTTCTGGCAAGTCATTTCACCGATGCCCGGCTGAAGCAAAAGAATCCGGCGCCACGACGCCTCGTCTTTCAGGTTCGCCAGAATTCTTAAAAACGCCAAAATATCTTTGACGTGCGCCTGCTCAAAAAACCGCAAACCCCCGCGCATGATATAAGGAATGCCGCATTTGTTCAATTCCATTTCCAATTCCAGCGACTGATAATGCGCCCGGAACAAAACCGCGATATCTTTCAAGGGCAGGCCGTCGCTTTGCGCTTCCTGAATTTTTTGGCAGACGAAATCCGCCTGCTGGCGAATATGGCGCAACGGCACGAGCAAGGGCTTCATCGCCGACGGTTTTTTCGCCCGCAAATCTTTTTCAAATTTTTTCAAATTATTTTTAATTGAGTGATTGGCCAAATTTAAAATTTCCGGACTGGAACGGTAATTTGTTTCCAGCTTGAAGGTTTTGACGCCGGGAAATTTTTCCGGAAATTCCAAGATATTGTTCACCTCCGCCCCGCGAAAAGAATAAATGCTCTGGGCATCGTCGCCGACCACCAAAAGATTTTGATGCCGGCCGGCTAAAATTTCCATAATTTCGCTTTGCAGATAATTGGTGTCCTGATATTCGTCCACTAAAATGTATTCGAACTGGCGGGACAAATTTTCCCGCACTTCGGCCGATGCCATCAGCAAACGCCGCCATTCCAAAAGCAAATCGTCAAAATCCAAGCCGTTGGAGTTCTTTTTCTTTTTTTGATACGACTCGTTGATTTGGACGATCACGCCGACATGCCCGCGCTCCAAATGAGGCAAGCGCAACGCCAAGATATCCGCCAGTTCCCGGCCGGTGTTGGCGCTTAAGCTGATCATTTTATGGATTAAATCAGCGCGCGGAAATTTTTTGTCTTCCGGCAAATAAACGGCGTTTAAACAGGATTTTAAAAGCGAGCGCGAATCGTTTTCATCCAGAATATTGAAATTGCTTTTGACGCCAATGCTTTCGCCAAAAAGCCGGAGCACGCGGTTGCCCAAATGATGGAAAGTTCCGCCCCAGAGCCCAGCCGGGCTTTCGCCCAGAAGTTCTTCAATTCTGGTTAGCATTTCTTTCGCCGCTTTGTTGGTAAAAGTGACCAGCATGATTTTTGACGGGCTCACGCCTTTTTCCAAAAGATAGGCCACGCGATAAACCAAGGTGCGGGTTTTGCCCGAACCGGCGCCGGCTAAAACCAAGCACGGGCCGTCCGCCTCTCGGACGACCTGCAATTGTTCCGCGTTCAGTTCCTGCTCGTAATTAATTTTCGGCATATTGTTCATCTTAACGGAAAAAAAACAAATCCGCCAGATGGGCGGAAGTATTTTTGAAAAAATTATTTAAGAATTGCCGGCGTGGCGATCAAGTCCAATTCCGCACCGTCTTTCGGCGCAAACCAAAGCGCTTCAATAATGATTTTTTTGTCCGCCGGAAGATTGTCTAGTTGGGTGATTTCTTTTTCAAATAAACCGAATTGACCCATGTCCGGACTGTTCGCGTAGACATTATCATTGTAAATAATTTTGCCGGCGCTGTCTTTAACGCGGACGTTCAGCTGATTTTCAAAGACCCGGGCTTGGCCGGAAATTTTAAACGGCAAGCTCACTTCGGCGTTCGGCGCGGGCGAAAAAACCGCGATGTTTTTCCCCGGCTCGCATTCTTTTCTGAATAACCGCCATTCCTCGCAGGCGCTGTTGTCGCTGAAAACACAAATACCGATTTGACCGCCACTCACCGAATCGATTCTGATTTCCAATTTTCCGCCATTGGCTTCGCAATACACCGAAGCCGGATTGGCAATGCCGGCGTTATTCGTATTCTGATTATTTTTCGGCAAAGGGCAGGCCTGTCTCGGCGCCTCGGCGTTCGGACGGCCGTGCTTTACCCACTCGCCATTTTCATTGCAAAGCCAAGTATCCTCATCGCCCCGCAACAAAATTAATGCGCCGGCGGCGATGAGAAAGAGGAGGATAATTAAGATGAGGATTTTTTGTTTGGACATAATATTAACCGGCAGTGATTCGTGATTGTCTATATACTTTTAAAATAATAGACGATCTTTTTAATAAACATTTCATAATCATTCAAAACCGTTGCCTTGCCAAATGACCCAAATATGCCAGCAGATATTCGCACAGAAATATTACCAGCTTTACTTAAGTAATACTTTTTATATCTTAACTTTGTGGTTATCATATTATGGTCGCATGCTGGAAATTTAATAATAAATAGTAATGTTTTAATCGGAGTATGCAAATATATATCTATAATATCTTTTGATAATACAACATATTTATCAATATTGTGATTGGTAATTTTTTCCCATTTTGTTATTTTACCCGCCGTATTATAATAGGGCATTTCTTCTGGCAAAATTAGAATTTGGAAATACG
>CAZLRS010000058.1:0-2856 GCA_964562085.1 uncultured Gammaproteobacteria bacterium
TTATGAGTAATTTAATCCCCAAATAAAACCCCGCTCTTAGAGAAGAACGGAGTTTTAATGTCAGGGACTGGACTGGGAGGGAAGGAATCGGACCTTCGTTCACAGCTCCAAAGGCTGCTGTCCTACCACTAGACGACCTCCCAGTTCAGCCCCCGGCTTTAACAGTAAAAACTATTTCTTTTTTGCTTTTTTTGTCCGCCATTTCAATTTCGGCACTTTGACACCCGGGTCTCTTTTTTTCTTTTTGTACATTTTATTAAAAAAGATTATTAATCAGAACTGATAATAGTTTAGCACAAAAACCGATTTTAATCAAGAAAAAAGCCGCGGAAGACCGCGGCTTTAATTCGGTGTAAAAAATATTTTTTAAACTTTCAAATATTTAGTGATGGCCAAAGAACTGCTGATGATGGCTAAAATAATAATGCTTAGAATCTGCCCGCCGAAAATTAAAATGAAATGCTCGTTAAAATAACCGATGAGATTGAAATTCGCGCCTTCAAAAAATTTCGCCAGCTGGGGCTGAAGCAGGGATAGAAATGAATAAATGATAACAACGGAAATCAAGCAGGCCAGCACGCCGTTTAGAATGCTTTCCATGATAAACGGCGAACGAATGAACCAATTATTGGCGCCGACTAATTTCATAATGCCGATTTCATCGCGGCGGGTGAAAATGGCGATGCGGACGGTGTTGAAAATAATTAAAATCGCGATTAAAACAAAAACCGCGCTGGCAATCAGTCCGCCCTTTTTAACGTTGTCGGAAATTTTATTGATATTGGAAATAACGCCCTGATTGTCGTCATAACTTTTTTCTTCAATCAAATCCGCGTAAGCCGGATTATCAATCGCTTTCAAAATTTCCGGATAGTCCTTCGTCTCTTTGGCCCTCACGATGATGGTCGCGCCCAGCGGGTTGCCTTCCAATTCTTTCAAGGTTTCTTGAATGTTGGCGTCGGCTTGGTGCCGATTTTTAAATTCTTCCAGATTTTGTTCGGGCGAGCGATAAACGATGGTTTTTATCTGCGGCAGAGTTTCCAAACGGGATTTAATTTCAACGATTTTATCCTCCCGAATCCCCTGCTTGAAATAAATGGAAACATCAATTTTGTCTTTGACGGCGGTAACGGCGGAACCGGAAACGGCTTGAATGACAATTAAAAAATTCACTGACAAAAAAGCCAGGAAAATAATAAAAATAGTCACCAGCGACAGCCAAATATTCCGCCAAAACGATTGGCAGGCGAAAAAAATGCTGCGACGAAGGGCGATGAAGAACATACTTATTTAATTTCTAATTTCTAAATAATGTCCAATTTCCAATTACGGATTACGCGTTACGCATTACAGGTTACGAAATTCTAAATTACATACTTCCCCACTTTTTGATCCTGCGTGATGGCGCCATTCTCAATGGTGATTACGCGTTTTTTCAACGCGTTGACGATGTCCTTGTTGTGCGTGACTAAAACCACGGTAGTGCCGAATTCATTGATTTTCAAAAGCAAATCAATAATGTCTTTGGCGTTTAAGGCGTCCAGATTGCCGGTTGGTTCGTCCGCCAATAAAATTTTCGGCCGATGAATCAAGGCGCGGGCGATGGCCACGCGCTGTTTTTCCCCGCCGGAAAGATGGGTTGGATACCGGTCAATTTTGCTTTGCAGGTCAACAATTTTCAAGACCTGGGGCACAATGCTATTGATTCGGCTTTTAGCGGCGCCGGAGACCTCCAAGGCGAACGCGACGTTTTCAAAAACCGTTTTTTTCGGCAATAATTTAAAATCCTGAAAAACCACGCCGATTTGCCTTCTCAAAGAGGGAATTTGCCTGGTTTTAATATCGGTAATATCCCAATCGCCGATAATCACTTTGCCCGAATCCGGTTTGACTTCGGCGATCAGCATCCGAATAATAGTGGTTTTCCCCGAGCCGGATTGGCCGACAATGGAAACGAATTCGCCCGGTCTGATGCGCAAATTGACATTTTTTACCGCCAATACGCCGGATTCAAATTTTTTGGTAACATTTATTAATTTTATCATGCTGGTTTTGTTACTGAATTTTTCAATGCTCGCATTATGGTTTATTTATTTTATTTGAAAATTGAACATTGAAAATTTATTGAAAATTGTTAAATTGTAAAATTGAAAATTATTGTTCCAATGGAACAATCCTCACCCTCATAATCCCCTGCCGGATTGAGCCGAGCGCCTGAAACGCCATTTTAGACAAGTCCAAAATTCTTTCTTGGCACGGTCCCATTTTTTTGTTTTCCTTTTCCGTCCAATCGGCGCATTTTTTCGGGCCGTAATCTTTAATTGTCACGATAATTTCGGTGCCGTTTTCCTCATTGACCACTCTTAATTTGCTGTCCTTGGCGAAATCCCGGCTGGCGGCGATAAAATCTTTTTTATATTTCGGGTGGACGTACCAAGAAACAACGCCGGCGATCTCCGGTTCATTGAATAAAGCGAAAATAATTTTATTTTGCGTCAGCGAAAAAGTCAACGTATCTTTCACGCCGTCCCGTTCCGAATTTAATTTTTCAAATTGCGAATCAATTTCATTGTAATAATAAATTTCTTTATACCGATTGTCCGCTGAATATTTTAGCGTAATTTTAGGCGCGCCGGCGGAAGAAGCATTTTGATCAAATCGAATTAAATACAAGTCGCTTGCCGGTTCAAAATTTTCCGGGTAAGGATAAAAGTTGCCGATTTCATCTTTTGGCGCCAGCATCATCGCTTTCAAATTAATATCGCCGTCATTAGCGCCGGCTTTAATCTGAATTTTTATCTCCTTTTCCGGAGAAATAAATATAAAATCATCGGTCGGCGGATAACTGATTTTTTC
>CAZLRS010000059.1:0-995 GCA_964562085.1 uncultured Gammaproteobacteria bacterium
TTTAAGCGCGGCGTTGTGCTCCGAAGCGTTAGCTAAAGCGCAAAAAGCCCGTTTTGCAATTTTAGATAAAATTTCCGCCACCTTGGCCGGACCGCGCCAGGAATTGTCGCCATTTGCGCCGAGAATCATGTCGGTTCGGATTGACCCGCTGAAAATCAGAGAAGTGATTGGCACCGGCGGAAAAGTGATTAATGAAATCATCGCCGCTTGCGATGTGGAAATTGATATTGATGACGACGGTTTGGCCATGGTTACCGGCACGAACGCGGAAGGCGTCAACAAGGCGTTGGAATGGATTCAAAATATCGTGAAAGAAGTCCAGCCCGGTGAAATTTACACCGGCAAAGTGACTCGGCTGATGGACTTCGGCGCTTTTGTTCAGATTCTGCCGGGCAAAGAAGGCCTGGTTCATATTTCCGAATTTTCCAACCAGCGAGTGGAAAAGATTACCGATGTCGCAAATGTCGGCGATGAATTGAAAGTGAAAGTCGTGGAAATTGACAGCCAAGGCCGAATCAATTTATCGGTGAAGCAAGCCGACCCGAATTATAATCCGGCCGCTGACCCGAGAAACGGCCGTAATGGCGGCGACCGTGGCAATGATCGCGGTCACGACCGGCCGAGGAGGTTCGGGTTTAGGCGATAAGTATTTTAATCGCTGATCAAAAACGCCGTCATTGCAAGGAGCCAGCAGGCGACGAAGCAATCCCAGGTAAAGTTCAAAGCTCAAATATCAAAGTTCAAATCAAGTTCAAAATCCAAATGACAAAAATTTTGAACTTTGAACTTTAAGCATTGATTTGAAATTTGAACTTTGGATTTTGGGTTTATATCAAATTATGTTTCAAAGATTTATTTCCTTTTTTAAAAACATCTCCCGTAAAAGCAAGATTATCATCTTGCTTACTGCGGGGGTTGTTTTTTTATCCGCCTTATCGTTTGTCGTTTATTTCCGTTTTTTTGCCGACAATCTAATTAAGTTCGCGCCCGACGAC
>CAZLRS010000059.1:1005-2791 GCA_964562085.1 uncultured Gammaproteobacteria bacterium
TCAGCTTGCCGGCGCTCAAAGATTCCGCGCCGTTAGAGCCGATGATTAATAGGGCTTTCAAAAGTATTAGCTCGACGGATTTGCCGTTCAACGACGTGGAAAGGGAAATCGCTTTTATCGCCGAAGACCATGGCAATGGCTTGGCCTTCAGCGCCATCATTAAAACGAGCCGGCCGAAAAAAATGGCGGAATTTTTAGCCGGCCATAATTTGGCGTATAGATTTTTAAGCCGTAATGTTTTGGCGGTGGCCGGCAGCAACGACGAGTTAGACGGGTTTCGAAAAAATCGGCAAAATCAAATTGCGCTCCGAGCAAAAAATAAATTTTTATTCGGCAATTCTTTAAGCGTTTATTTCAACCGCGATTTTTTCAATGATTTTGCAGGCGATTCGCTGGCGATGATTTTTCGTTCTTCGTTTAACAGCGATATTTTTTTAAGCGCCAAACTCAAGCCCCAAGGGCTTTTGATTTTTGCCGGCGGAAAAGAATTTATCACCTTGGGCGTCAGGTCGGCGAAGCCGTTTGATTTGGCATTGAGTTCATCTGATTTCAAATCACTGCTCGGCCGATGGGAGGCAAAAATTAACGCCTCGCCGGCCGAGGCCGGAGTTTGGCGCGATTATTTGTTGATGCTCAAAAATCAATTTGCCTTTGATTGGTCGAGCGATTTTATTCAAAATTTTTTTAACCGCAAGGCGTTTCTCTTAATTCGGCGCAATCCCGAAAAAACCGGTTGGTTTTTCAACGCCAATGATTTTTATTTTTCCGTTGGTTTGGCCGGCGCTTTAAAACCCGAAGAGATCGTCATCGTGGAAAATATTTTGAAATCAATCGTGGCCAATCAATTCCCGCGACAGAAAATTACGCGCCTTCAAGACGGCACTAAAATCATTGAGCTGGCGTCGGATATTAGCGGCCTTAATTTTACCGATGACAGCGGCCGGCGAGCATTGGCTTTTCCCGACGGTTCCGGCGCCTTGTTTTACCAGCTAAGCGCCGGCAAGTTGATTGCCGCCAACAGCCGGGCTTTTTTTAATGAAGCCCCGGCTAGCGTCGCTGACAGTTATTTTTTCATTAAATCGTCTTTTATCGCCGATTCCAGCATTGGTGGATTTTTGAAAGGGTTTGATTATTTAGAAGCTGGGAAATGATTTTTGGTAAATTTAGCTAAAATTATTTGGTTTGTTTATAAACAGTGGATAACTTGATAAATCTGGTTGGAATAAGCAGGGGATAAAATTTTAGCGATTTTTTATTTTCGCTAAATTTGGACACTTTTGCCTATTGACTTGTCCTAAATTGTATGCTATAATTATATTAGAATGAATTTTTGAAAAGCACTTAAAAATTAATGAAAATTTAGGAAATTGAGATAAATTGGCTAAATTTAGCAAATTTACAGCAATTTCCTGCTTTCTACTAGTATATTTAATTAAGGAAGACAATGGGCTTTATTCCTTATCCGTCCCTAGGTTATTCTCTAGGTCAAAAAAATAGTACCTAATTCAATAACCGATACGCGGTAGAAAGCTGTTCATTATTAATCATTGCTTTGCCCAAAAGCGCTAACCTTGAGTCATAAACTCTTGGCCTTTTGCTGTCATTAAGCGAAAGACGAGGTAGACCCAGGGTCCACGGCGCAGAATCACCCACATATTTAATTTTTTTATAAAAATAGGGGGCGCAGATTCTGCGCCCTTTTTTTTCTTTAAATTTTTTGCTATATTAAAGTTAACTTCCTAATTCTTGAGGAAGCCAAGACGCCCCGCTATCATTCAGCTGGTTT
>CAZLRS010000060.1:0-1625 GCA_964562085.1 uncultured Gammaproteobacteria bacterium
TCGGTGAATTTTTGATTCATTTTTTTATTACTTGTTACTTATTACTTGTTATAAACGATTTGCTTTTTAGCATCCTGGATCCCAGCTGGAGTTTATCCCCGCGTAGGCGGGGGCTGGGATGACGTACGTGGGGTAAAATTTATATTACTCCTGTGTCACCCGCAGTACTTCTTCAATCGTGGTGATGCCTTGCTTGGCTTTAATAAATCCGTCCTGCGGAATCGTCATCATGCCCTTTTCCACCGCTTTTTGTTCCAATTCATCGCGGGAGGCATTTTTCAGGACCAACGCGGAAATTTCATCATCCACTTCCAGCGTTTCATAAATTCCAAGCCGGCCTTTGTAGCCCGTATTGTCGCATTGCTGGCAGCCCTTGCCGCGGTAAAACAGCACGGATTTCAATTCCTGTTTTTCTTTTAAAAATCCTTGCTTGATTAAAGTTTGCTCCAATTTTTTCAAATCAAATCTTTGTTCCAATTCGACCACCGTTGCCTTGTCCAAATGGTAGCTTTCAATGCAATTTTTGCAGATTTTTCGGACTAATCGCTGGGCGATGATTAAATTTAAAGTTGAAGAAATTAAAAATGTCGGCACTTTCATATCAATCAAGCGGGGAATGGCGGTAACCGCGTCATTGGTATGCAAAGTGGATAACACCAAGTGGCCGGTCATGGCGGCATTAACGGCAATATCCGCCGTTTCCAAATCGCGGATTTCGCCGACCATGATCACATTCGGGTCTTGGCGAAGAAAGGCGCGCAAACCTTGGGCGAAAGTGAAGCCGATTTTCGGCTGGATCTGGCTTTGGTTGATGCCGGGCATGCGGTATTCAATCGGGTCTTCAATGGTGGAAATGTTCACCTCCGGCTTATTCAAAATGCCTAAAATTGAATAAAGCGTTGTGGTTTTGCCGGAGCCGGTCGGACCGGTGACTAAAATCATGCCGTGGGGCCGGGCGATATTTTTTTTGACGATTTCCAGAGATTTTGGCTGAAAACCGAGTTGTTCCAGAGTTAATTGCTGATTTTGTTCCGGTAAAAGCCGAAGCACCGCTTTTTCGCCGTCAAAGGTCGGGATAATGGAAACGCGGAAAGAAACCTGGTAATCCGGTGTTTTGACTTTAAACCGGCCGTCTTGAGGCAGGCGATGCTCATCCAGCTTTAAATTGGATAGAATTTTAATTCTGGCGGTGACGCCGGCATGGATGGTTTTCGGCAAAGTCATCACGTTGCGCAAAATGCCGTCAATCCGGTATCTGACGTTGGTTTCTTTTTCCGCCGGTTCAATATGGATGTCCGAAGCTTTTTCCAAAATGGCGTATTCCAGCATGGTGTCAACAATTTTAACCACCGGCAAATCCTGCGCCAGATTCTTTAAATCCTCCGGATTGTCGCTTTTTTGCTGGTCTTCCGCGCTTTGTTTTTCCATTTCTTCAATCTCGGCATTCAGCCCTTTATGATATTGTTTCAAAATTTCAGCAATGTCTTCCGGCGTCGTAATATGCAATTTTATCTCCAGTTGGCTTTTTTTAGCCAAAAAATCAAATAATTCAATATTGGAAACGTCCAAAGTGGCGATTTTCAGCTCTTTGTCGGTTTTGTCAAAGGCGACGGTTTTATGCGATT
>CAZLRS010000060.1:1635-2785 GCA_964562085.1 uncultured Gammaproteobacteria bacterium
TCTTTTCTGACGGTCTGGCCTTTTAAGCTGATAAACGGCAGATTGTAAAATTTGGCCGCTAATTCGTAAAGCAATCCCGGCGCGATTAATTTTTTATCAATTAAAAATTTTTCCAGCGAGTCGCCCGACTTTCTGGCTTTTTCCGCGAAGTCCCGGATTTGTTTTTCATCCAGGATTTTGTTCGCCTTGATGATTTCTTCCAAGTCCTTTTGGTTGATCATGAGTTTGTCACCTTTTAGGTTGGTTGTTGATATGTATTATAACATAAAATTAAAAAAAATACATCTATTTAATTTTTCGCGCTGAAACAAAAAATCCCCCCTCAAGTCCCATGGCTTAATGGGTGGAGGGGGGAGGCGTTAATGATTATTTTTCAGAGTTGGCGGTATTAAGTCTTCTTTGATTAACCAAATTAACCAAATCGCCAAGGAAATTAATACGATTATTCTTATCGCCAGCCGGCACGCAAATTCGGCGCGCGTTATTTCCGCCGGCGCGGGGCGAGACCAGGGAAATAATTGCCAGAAAGCAACCTTAGCCCAAAAATCGTCTTTTTTGATTTTAACCATTCTTTCCTCCTTAGATTGGTTTTTATTCCGCGGTTTTTAAAATTTTATGATAGGCGTATTCGCCGGAAACCGTCTGCTCGTATAATTCAATGGTCTGTCGGGCGATGTCTTCCCAATTATATTTCGTTCGGATTAATTTTTTCGCCATCTCGGCTTGCTTGGCCAAAAAGGCCGGATGTCTTAATGCGAATTCAAGCTGGCGGGCCAAGTCATAGAAATTTTTATTATGGAATTGCAAGCCCAAGCCGTCAATCACTTCTTTGTTTTCCTTGATGTCGCTCACCAAGGTCGGCACGCCGTAAGCGATGGCTTCAAGCAAAGCGATGGACATACCTTCGGTTTCTGACGGCTGGACAAAAAGATAAGCGTTTTTAAATAAAGTCGTCAAATCCGCGCCGGTTTTCAAGCCGGTGAAAATGATATTTTGATTGGCGCCGGCCAAATGCAAAAGCCGGCTCACGTAATCTTCGGTGTTGGCGCTGTCGCCGATTATCACCAATTTTTTGTTGTTGCTGATTTTTTGATACGCTTGGATTAAGGTATGCAAACCTTTGTGCGGGACCAGTCGGGAAACCGCCAAA
>CAZLRS010000061.1:0-2743 GCA_964562085.1 uncultured Gammaproteobacteria bacterium
TTTCCGGCGACGGAAAAGTTTTTTGATATTAAAAAAAATCGGCTGGTTGAACCGAAGCCGGACTATCCGGCCATCGCCTGCGTTGGCATTAATCTTTTGGATTTGAAAGCGTTTACTTTATTTGAGCAGGTTTTCAGCCGCGACCCGTTTTATCAAAAGCGCCGGCGGCAAATTTTGCTGGTCGGTTACAGCGCCGGGCTGGAGAGCGATTACAAAAAGTATAAAGTGATGACGCATAATTTTGAAGAAGATATTTTGGAGCATTTGGTTTTTGACATTTTCTTTTTGAAAATGAAAAATAGCCAAATCAAAGTTTATTCCGGTTCGGAAAAGGGCCAGCTGGTGTTGGAAAAAATGGGCGTCAAGAATTACGAGCACGTTGAATTTGCCGGGCCGGTGGCGGAAGAGGGGCCGGATAAAAAAATGTTGCGGCTGAAGGCGAAGATGGAAAAATCATTCAAGAAAAAAATTTGGGACGAACTGGATAAAATTTGCCTCGCCTGCGGCAAGTGCGCCATTAATTGTCCAACCTGTTTTTGTTATGACATTGAAGATAAAACAGAACCGGGCGAAGAATGCCGCCAGCGGAAATGGGGCGTCTGTTTTTATAATGATTTTTCCAAAGTTGCCGGCGGGCGCAAGCCGTTGGATAGCGTCCGGCGGAAAATTTATTTCTGGTACGCGCATAAATTTTGGCGCATTCCGCATCAATACAGCTTGCCCGGCTGCGTTGGTTGCGGCCGCTGTTCCCGCACCTGTCCAGTGGGGATAAAGATAAATGAGGTATTGAAAGCAATTTAATTTTTAGGGGCTCGTAACTGGTAATTGGCCTGTCTCGCCGTCGGCGAAGCCAAGGCGGATAACTGGTAACTTGGAAATTAAAAATTGAAAATTTATTGAAAATTGAAAATTGTAAAATTAAAAATTTTTTCATGTTAATCCCTTCCCAGTCAAAACTCGCAAAAATTATCAATGTGTCGGCGGAATCCGTTGACACCAAGCTTTTTCGTTTGAGTTTCATTGACCCGGCCATCCGGCAGGAGTTTATTTTTCTGCCCGGCCAGTTTATGCAAATTGGCTTGCCGGGCTGGGGCGAATGCCCGATCAGCCTTTGTTCCTCGCCGGTGGAAGCCAAAAAGTTTTTTGAATTGGCGATTCGGGACGTTGGCGCGCTCACGCATCAATTGCATCAATTGAAAGCTGGCGATGTCGCTGAAGTCCGCGGACCGTTCGGCAACGGTTTTGATGTTGAAAAATTCAAAGACAAACCCCTGGTTTTAATCGGCGGAGGTTGCGGATTCGTGCCGTTGCGGCCATTGATTATTGATTATCTGAACGGCCGGCTGGAAAACACGATTCTGCAGATTTTTTACGGCTGTCTCAATGAAAGCACTTTGCTTTTCAAAAAAGAGTACGCCGGCTGGAATCGGCACGCCGAATTGAATATTATTTTAGAAAAGCCGTCCAAGCAGTGGGGCGGAGCCAAGGGCTTAATTACTGATTTATTTAAAACCAGAATTGTCACTCCTAATTCCGTCGCGGTTTTGGTTGGTCCGCCGGTGATGTATGGATTCGCGCTGAAAGAATTGAAACGGCGGAAATTAAAAGACGAAAATATTTTTCTGTCTTTGGAGCGAAAAATGTATTGCGGCGTCGGCGTCTGCCAGCATTGCGCCATCGGGCCGTATTACGTTTGCAAAGACGGACCAGTGTTTTGTTGGAAAGACATTAAAGATATAGATGAAGTGATTTAATTAGGGGCTCGTAACTAGTAGCTGAAAACTCGGCTTCCTTCATACGTCATCCCAGCGAAAGCTGGGATCCAGGATTTGCAAGCGTGAGTCCGTAATACTAGTTATTACTCAAGAAATATTATTTTTTGCTAAGTTAAAATATAAACGTAATAGTGTTTTGCCTCCTTATATTATTCTGCCAAGTTAATCCTTAGCATCCTGGATCCCAGCTTTCGCTGGGATGACGGGCGTGGGGGCAAAAATTAGAAATTAGAAATTGCCTCATGTGTCTGGCTATTCCCATTCAAATCAAAAAAATTTCCGGCCGAGAAGCGGAGTTGTCCGACGGCCGGAAAATTAATCTTGCCCTGGTTGATAAAGTGAAAGCGGGGGATTGGATTTTGGCCGCCAATGGCATTGCGCTGAAAAAACTGTCTTCACAAGAAGCGGAAAAAACCTTAGGATACTTCCATAGCAAATTAACAATTAAAAAGGAGGCAATATCATGAATAATGGTTTAAGATTGGCGGCGATGTATTCAATGAAGCCGAATGAATTGGACCGTTGCGGACCTCCGGTGATTGATGCGGGAGGCAAGCGACGTTATCAAGATGTCCATCGGATTCTTTACGAATACGCGTTGAATCCGGATGCTCGGGCGGAATCGGAAATCAGAGCGACGCTGGAAACGTTTCCGGTGGCCATGCCGTATTATACTTTGATTGCCAAAGCCAATAATATTGCCGACCCCTTTGATGAAAAAGTGGTTGAGGCCTATTGGCTCGGCAATTCTTTGTTGGACCGAGTCAACGAAATTGATGTCAGAAATTTAATTCGAGAAGATGTGGAGCGCGAAGGCTGGAATGCGACGCAGATTGCCTGGATGTTTCAAGCGATTAAATCGCAACATGCCTTGCCCCATCACAGTTTGGCCGTGTTTTATTTTTTCACTATGCCGGGTAGCAATATGGTTTTGCCGGAAGGAATTCAAAACCATATTGACGCCTGCC
>CAZLRS010000062.1:0-2675 GCA_964562085.1 uncultured Gammaproteobacteria bacterium
ATTTGGTTTTATTTAATATTTAAAATTTTATTAAGCCGTTTGATTTTTTTCGCTCGGCGGGTCTTAACGTCAATCTCCAAATAAACCGCGTCAAACTGGCATTTGCCTTTATCCGGCAAATCGTGTTTTTTTGCTTTGCCTTTTTTGCCGAAAAAAGAATTGATAATGTATTCTTTATTGGCGCCAATCACCGAATCCTCGTAGCCGATCATGCCGGCATCAGTGATGAAAGCGGTGCCTTCGGCTAAAATTTTCTCATCGCCGGTCGGCGCGTGCGTATGGGTGCCAATCACCGCCGCCACTTGGCCGTCAAAACTCGCGGCTAACGCTCTTTTTTCCGAAGTGGCCTCGGCGTGAAAATCAACGATAAAAATCGGCTTGCCGGCATAACTTTTAATAATGCTCGCTAAAACTTTAAACGGCGAAAACAGCTTCTCGTTGATAAACACCTCGCCTAATAAGTTTATCACAATTATCTTATTTGAGCCAATTTTTAACTCCTTAACGCCGACGCCGGATTTTTTCAACCGATAATTTGCCGGCCGGATAACTGCCGGATTATTCTGATTTAAAATTTCATCCGCGCCGTTTTTGCCCCAAGCGTGATTGCCGGAAGTAAAACAATCGACGCCCAATACCGCCATCTCATCAATGGTTTTTTTGGTAAAGCCGATGCCATGAGCCAAATTTTCCGCGTTGGCGATAATTAAATCCGGCCGATATTGCTTTTTCAATTCCGGCAAATATTTTTTTACCGCCTTCCGACCGATTTTCCCAACTATATCGGCCAAAAAAATTACTTTGACGCTATTTTTGGTAAAATTTGAAAATTTAGACATGTAATTAAATTTTTAATTTTACAATTTTGCAATTTTCAATAAATTTTCAATTTACAATGTTAAAATTTGCAAATTGAATCATTGAAAATTTATTGTAAAATTTTAAATTGAAAATTGAAAATTTTATCTAGCGTATTCAATGACTCTTTTTTCGCGAATAACATTCACTTTGATTTCGCCCGGATATTTTAATTCCGCTTCAATTTTTTCCGCGATATTTTTCGCTAATTTCATCGCGCCCAAATCATCAACGTTATCCGGTGAAACGAAAATCCTCACTTCCCGGCCGGCTTGAATGGCATACGCCTTGTCTACGCCTTCAAAGGCGGTGGCGATTTTTTCCAATTCATCCAAGCGCTGGAGATAATTTTCATAACTGTCTTTTCTGGCTCCCGGCCGAGCGCCGGAAATCGCGTCAGCCACTTTAACAATCACGCCTTCCAAGGTTTTCGGCTTATCGTCATGATGCGAAGCGACGGCTTCAATAATCGCCGGGTCAACATTGAATTTTTTGCAGATGTCTCGGCCCAATTCCGGATGCGTCCCTTGCACTTCATGGTCAACCGCTTTGCCGACATCGTGAAGCAAACCGGCTTTCTTGGCGATGGAAACATCGGCGCCTAATTCCTCAGCCAGCAAAGCCGACAAGTTGGCGGCTTCAATGGAATGTTGGAGAATATTCTGGCCGTAGCTGGTGCGATATTTCAACCGGCCCAAAATTTGCACAAGTTTCGGGTCCAAACCGGCCACGCCCAATTCATAAACTGTCGCCTCGCCGGCTTTCTTGATATCTAAAGCGATTTCTTTTTTTGCCTCTTCAATAGTTTCTTCAATTCTCGCCGGATGGATGCGGCCGTCCAAAATTAATTTTTCCAAAGCGCGCTTTGCAACCTGGCGCCGAATCGGACTGAAAGCGGAAATCGTAATCGCCTGCGGAGTGTCGTCAATGATAATTTCCACGCCGGTTAATTGTTCAATCGTCTTAATGTTCCTGCCTTCCCGGCCGATAATCCGGCCCTTCATTTCATCACTTGGCAAATCAATTACCGAGGAAGTGGTTTCCGTGGCGTGCGAGGAAGCGCAACGCTGAATCACCAACGACAGCATGTCTTTGGCTTTTTGTTCCAGCTCGTCCGACGCTTCTTCTTCTAATTTTTTCATCCGTTCAACCAAATTTTCCGCGATGGATTTTTCCACGTTATCCATTAAAACCTTTTCCGCCTCGGCCTTGCTCATGCCGGCGACTTTTTCCAATTTAGCATTTTGCTCTTCATAAAGCCGGCTGATTTTCTCCTGAATCGCTTTGATTTTTTCCGCCTTGTCAACCAACTCCTGCTTTTTGTTTTCCAAATCAAGCAGTTTTTGGTCAAAAAGCGACTCGCGTTTTTCTAAACGTTTTTGCGCGTTCTCCGCCTCCTGCCTGTTCTGGCGCGCTTCGCGCTTGGCTTCCTCAATCAGCTTGATTGATTTATCCTGCGCCTCAAGTAAAATTTCTTTTTGTTTGAGTTTGGCTTCGCCGATCAATTTTTCAATTTTGGCCTCAATACTGCCCTTGCGATTCTTCGCCCATTGCTTGCGCGTCAAATAGCCGAAGACAAAACCCAGCGCCGCTAAAAAGATATACACGGCGTAAATCAATAAATTTTCCATAAAAAATTCTCCTTTTTAAAGGCAAAGGAGGAATTTAGCGCGATAAAAATAAGCTTGTCTAATTGACAAGAATTTTAATTGAAGAGAGTTTCTTCCGGTTTGATATTTGTATATCAAGGGTGATAAAAGTCATAAACATGAGCTGAACTTCTTAATTAAAATCATCTGCAAGCGTCTAAATCCCTA
>CAZLRS010000063.1:0-2660 GCA_964562085.1 uncultured Gammaproteobacteria bacterium
CCAACTCCGGAAATTCATTGGCGAACTCCGGGCCGGCTTGAGGCGAAATTGTCCAATTTTTTAGCATAAGCTGATGAGATGACAATTGTCATTTTAACAGATTCGCCCCGTCTTTACAACCTGGCCAATTATTGCTAAACTGAAGCCATGAAAAAGAAAAAGATGCAAAAATTAATCTGGATTATTCTGGCTTTTTCTATGATCCTTTCCATGATTTTCTTTACGATTTTGCCGATGTTTTCTAAATAAATCATCGCTCTTTCCTGCCAGGTATGGGAATAAAGCTCATTGCATAAGGAGGCAAAACATGAACTTTACAATTAATGAAGAAGTAAAAAAGGCAATTAATAAAATCCGATTTAGGGCAAAAAAAATTCTCAACGGCATTCTCCGCCTTTTAATAATCGTTTTTCGCTTCCTGACGGCGCAAAATTTAAAAGACGAAATCGCGGGATTGCAGAGAAAATTTTTTAAAACGGAAAATTTATTAAACGACCAAAAAAGCAAGGTTGCGGACTTGAAAAAAGAAATTCATTCTCTGCAACAAGTAATCAACAAAAAAAGCCAAACCATTCAAGACATGGAAAAAAGCTTGGAAATTTTTTTCCGCCGGTTCTTAGAATATAAAGAAGGCGCCCAATCGCCAAGCACCAGAATGCAGTCGACTAAAATTTTTTTGAATTTCCTGGACCAAACGATCGAGCTGGATGATGAGACGCGAGCCAAGCTGAAAAAATTGCGGCTGAATAATATATTGAAACGGCACGAACAATTTCAGCAAAAAATTAAAGAAATACATGAACGGCGCGAAAACGAAACTGACGCGGAATTGGAGGGATGATTATTTATCTTATCACAGCTAAAAACCCAGCATAAAACTGGGTTTTTTAATCGGCATTTTAAATTTTAAAACTATTTCTTCAGCACCGCCAAGAAAGTATCCGCGGGGATATCCACTCGGCCGATGTTCATCATTTTCTTTTTGCCTTTTTTCTGTTTTTCCAAAAGTTTGGCGCGCCGCGTCCAATCGCCGCCGTATAATTTTTCCGTCACGTCTTTGCGCAAAGCGGAAATGCGCTCCGCCGCGATTATTTTGCCGCCGATGCTTGCCTGAATCTTAACCACGAATTGCTGGCGGGGCAGATGCTCTTTCAACGTGTTGACGATTTTTTTGCCGACTTCAAACGCCGAATCCTTGTAAGTGATGATGGACAGCGCGTCAACTTTTTCCTCCGCCACCAAAATATCCATTTTCACCGCTTCCACCGGCTGATAGCCGTGAAAATCATAGCTCATTGACGCGTAGCCGGAGGTAACGGACTTCAGCTTATCATAAAAATCAACTATCAACTGGGACAAGGGCGCAAAATAATGCAAAATCGCCACCTCCTTATCCAAATATTCGGTATTAAGATAGACCCCTCTTTTTTCAGCCACTAATTGCATAATCCCGCCAATATATTGATGGGGGGTGAAAATATCAACTTTCATCACCGGCTCTTCAGTTTTATCAATCAAAGTCGGGTCGGGAAAGTTTATCGGATTGTAAATAATTTTCTCCAGGCCGTTTTTGAAATGAATCTTGAAAGCGACGCTGGGCACGGTAACAATCAAATCCAAACCGAACTCGCGATTCAAGCGTTCTTGAAAAATTTCCAAATGCAACAGGCCGAGAAAACCGCAACGGAAGCCGAAGCCCAAGGCCGAAGAATTTTCCGGTTCATAATTCAGGGAAGCGTCGTTTAATTTCAATTTTTGAATCGCTTCGCGCAGGCGGGTGAAATCACTGCCGTCTTTGCAAAAAATGCCGGCATAAACCATCGGCTTAACCTCGCGATAGCCGTGGAGCGGTTCAATTTCGCCGTCGGCCAACGCAATCGTATCGCCGACTTTGCATTGCGCGACATCGCGCAAACCGGTAACAATATAGCCGATTTCGCCGGAAACCAACTGGCCGGTTTTAACGTATTTGGGATTGAAATAGCCGACTTCCAGCGCTTCAATCGGCAAGCCGTTGGCAAAAAATTTAATTTTATCACCGGCGCGGATTTCGCCGTCAAAAATGCGGACATAAGCGATCACGCCTTTGTATTCGTCGTAAACCGAATCAAAAATCAACGCCCGCAAAGTTTTATCCTTAATAATTTTCGGCGCCGGCACGCGTTCAATCACCGCCTGCAAAAGTTCTTTCACGCCAATGCCGGTTTTGGCGGAAACGGGCAAGATGTCTTCTTTGGCGCAACCGAGCAAGCCGACGATTTCGGCGCTGGTTTTTTCCGTTTCCGCGTTCGGCAAATCAATTTTATTGATTACCGGCACGATCGTCAAATTATTTTCCAAGGCCAGATAAAGATTGGCCAGAGTTTGCGCCTGAACGCCCTGGGTGGCGTCAACCAAAAGCACGGCGCCTTCAACCGCCGCCAAACTGCGGGAAACCTCATAAGTAAAATCAACGTGGCCGGGCGTGTCAATCAGATTTAATTCATATCCAGAATAATTCATCCGAACCGGCTGAAGCTTGATGGTGATTCCTCTTTCCCGCTCAATGTCCATCTGATCCAACAGCTGGTCTTTCATCTGGCGCTTATCAACCGTGCCGGTGATTTCCAGCATCCGGTCGGCTAAAGTTGACTTGCCATGGTCAATATGGGCGATAATGC
>CAZLRS010000064.1:0-2580 GCA_964562085.1 uncultured Gammaproteobacteria bacterium
GAACTTATAACCATTATGTGGACCAAATATTTTTTCTTCTGCCTTGCCATCATTGCCGTGATCATTATCCAAGTCACTTTCCTTGGCAGTTTTGATTTGTTTTTTTTGCGCTTCAATTTTGCGCTGGCGTTTTTGGTGATTTTGCTTTTTATCGGCAGTTTCCGGGCCGTTTTAATTTTTTCGCTCACGGCCGGAACGATTTTAGACATTTATTCCTCTTTGCCGTTCGGTATTTTTACGGTTTCGTTTTTTTTAACCGCCATTATTTTGGAATTGCTGTTGTTGAATTTTTTTACCAACCGCTCGCTTTATTCTTTTTTGATTCTTGGTCTATCCGGAATGATTGTATACCGTCTGTTTTTTTCCCTTTTCGCCGGTCTGGCTTATCTTTTCGGCTGGAGCATTTTTGCTTTTAATAAAAATTATTTCATTAATTTCGGCTGGGAGCTTTTGGATACGATGCTGCTCATCATTCTTTGTTTTTATCTTATCAATAAAATTTCTCGCCAGTTCAAGCCGACATTTTTAAGAACATGAAAAATCATTTCCCGTTTTTTATCGCGGAAAATATTGACAGTGGCGCCAAAAGCCAGTTACGCTGGGTGGAGGACAGCGCGCCGATTGATTTTGAGTTGCCCCGGCATCAGGAATTTTTAAGCTTGTCTTTGCCGGCGGGAAAATTGCGTTTATTTTTATTGTTGATTTTCCTCGGCGTTTTTTTACTGTTCGCCAAAAGTTTTTATTTGCAGATTATCAAAGGCAATTATTATTTTTCACTGGCGGAAAACAACCGCATCAAAACGGAATACGTCAAAGCGCATCGGGGCATCATTTACGACCGCGCCGGCAAAATGCTGGTGCGGAATGTGTTCGGCTTTTCCGTTTTAATCACGCCGGCGGAATTGAATAAGGCCGGGGAAAAGAAAGAAGAAATTTTACGGCAAGTTGCCGAAATTGCCGAAGTTGATTTGAACGAATTAAGAGACAGGGTAAATAAGGCAGACAAATATTATTTTGAGCCGATTACGGTCAAGACCGGCGTTGGCTATGAGCGCGCCATGTATTTGAAAATTTTAAGCGCGGACATGCCGGGCGTGAGCTTGGAAATTGACGCTTGGCGCCATTATCCCATGGAGCCGGCTTTTTCCCATTTGTTGGGCTACGTGGGCAAAATTTCCGCCGAAGAATACGAGGCGAACCAAAATTATTTATTCAATGATAATATCGGCAAAACCGGTTTGGAAAAATATTATGAAACCGAATTGCGGGGCCGGCACGGCTACAAGCAGATTGAAGTGGACGCTTTCGGCCGGGAAAAGAAAATTATTTCCGAAAATTCATTCGTGGCCGGCAGCGATTTGATTTTGGCGATTGACGCCGATTTGCAGAACAAAGCGTATGAAGCGATGAAAAGCCGGCTGGGCGAAAGCAAAGTCGGCGCGGTGATTATTTCCAATCCGCAAAATGGCGAAATTCTGGCGTTGGTTGATTATCCGAGCTATGACAATAATCTGTTTTCCCTCGGCATCAGCCAAAAGGACTACGCCGATTTATTGGCCGACGGCCGGAAACCGCTTTTAGCGCGTTCCATCGCCGGCGAATATCCGTCGGGTTCAACGATTAAGCCGGTGATGGCTTCGGCCGGATTGCAGGAAAAAATCATTGACCGCAACACCAGCGTCAACAGCGTCGGCGGAATCTGGTATGATGAGAAATGGTTTTTTCCCGACTGGAAAGCGGGCGGACATGGCGCTACCAACGTGACTAAAGCGATTGCTTGGTCAGTGAACACTTTTTTCTATTATCTTGGCGGGGGATACGGCAATTTCAAGGGGCTTGGCCTGGATTTGATGGTTAAATATTTTAAGCTGTTCGGCTTGGGCGAAAAAACCGGCATTGATTTGCCCGGCGAAAAAACCGGCTTTGTGCCGACCAAGGACTGGAAAGAAAATGTCAGAAACGAGCCCTGGTATATTGGCGACACTTATCATCTTTCCATCGGCCAAGGCGATTTGCTGGTTACGCCCATTCAGGTCAATAATTATACGTCGGCCGTGGCCAATGGCGGGACGCTGTTCCGGCTTCATTTAGTCAAAGCGGTAGTCGGCGCCGATGGCATCGGTCAAGCGATTGTTCCGCAAATTATCCGCCAGAATTTTGTCATTCCGGAAAATATCAATATCGTCAGAGCGGGCATGAGAGAGACGATAACCATCGGCTCCGCTCAAGGCCTGGGCAGTTTGCCGGTGGCGGTCGCCGGCAAGACCGGTACGGCGCAGTGGAGTAGCGTCAAAGCCAATCACGCCTGGTTTACCGGCTTCGCGCCGTATGAAAACCCGACTTTTGCCATCACGGTTTTAGTGGAAGAAGGGGGCGAAGGCAGCAGTATTGCCGTGCCGATTGCCGGGGAAATTATGGATTATTGGTTCGGCCGGAAATAGCCCTTGACAACTGTTTTTAAATAAGGTATCCTTATTATCACTAACCTGAAAATTGTTGATAACCCAAGGTGGGCTTTTTATTTTTAACTAAGAAACAGCCAATGGAACAGAATTATATTTCCAAAGAAGGTTTGGAAAA
>CAZLRS010000065.1:0-2553 GCA_964562085.1 uncultured Gammaproteobacteria bacterium
TGGGCGATTTCCGATTCGTGATGCGGAAAAATATTGTCTTCCCCGCCGGTGTGAATATCAAAATGCTTGCCCAGATATTTCATTGACATGGCCGAGCATTCAATGTGCCAGCCGGGAAATCCCATTCGGCCGAACGCCTGCCATTCCATCTGCCGGGTTTCTCCGGCCGGCGAAAATTTCCAAAGCGCGAAATCGTAAGGATGCTTTTTTTCCAGATTGACTTCCACCCGCGCGCCGTCTTTCAATTGGTCCAAAGTATTGCCGGACAATTTGCCGTAAGCCGGAAATTTTAACACGTCAAAATAAATGCCGTCGGCAATTTCATAAGCGAAGCCGTTAGCTCGCAAAACTTCCACCAAATTAACCATCTCCTTGATATGAGCGGTCGCCTTGCATATCACATGCGGTTCCAAAAAATTCATTTTCTTCCGGTTTGCCAAATAAATTTGGGTAAAATATTCCGCGATTTCCCAAGCGGTCTTCCCCTTTTCGCGCGCGCTTTTTTCCATCTTATCCTCGCCCGAGTCGGCATCGGCAACCAAATGGCCGACATCGGTAATATTCAAAACATGCTCCACTCCATAGCCGTCATATTCCAAAACGCGCCGTAAAATATCGGCGTTAAAATAATTCCAAGCATGGCCGATATGGTCAAAATCGTAAACCGTCGGTCCGCAAGTGTACAAGCCGACGATTTTCCGCTTAATCGGCTTGAATTCCTCAATTTGGCGGGATAAAGTGTTAAAAATTTTTAACATAATGATTTAATCCTACCATTTTTTAAATTTTTCTTCAAGAACAAGCCCTTATCCGCTACGCCGAAACCCAATAATGGCGTAAGCAAGTTTCAATTCGCGCCTTAATGGCGAAGAAAAATAAAAGAGACGCAAATTTTTGCGTCTCTGGGGGAACTTTTAAAATTTAAAAAGGAACCATGGGTTCTGACAACTCGCCTTGGCAAATAAGACAATTGCCTTCATAATCATAAGGATAATCCGGCGGATTGCTTTTCGCATCTCTTAAGGGAGAGCTGTGCCGCCAGATATTATGACAATAATGGCAACGGCGAATAACGTGCGCCCAAATTTTACGTTGTTGCCAAATTTTTTTTGTTTCCTCTCTCGCCCAAATCACCTTGGCCGCAAATGGCACTTCGTTCCAAATCCGGCTGAAACGCTCAACCAATGACGAATCAATATCAGCCCCCGGATATCGCCGTTTCAAAGATAAAATAATAAAAGGCGCGCAATGGAACAGCAAATAATTGATTCTCGCCACCCGTCGGACAATTTTATCCGGCGATTTTGAGCGTCTAATCCTGACACAAGCGTTTTCCATTTCCTGATAATAAACATTCAATAAATTAAGCAGATAATCAGGATCGCTTAATTTTTCCGCCAAAGTCATTTTAGGCGTTGAATAAATGCCACCGCCATAATCCTCCAATTTGTCCTCGCCGGCTTGGGCCGCCATTGCCGCCAAAATGGCTTCGCTGGCACCCGAGGTGATTGTTACCGTCCATTCTCCGCTTTCATCTTCAATGAAAGCTGAATCCGATTGATGTTTTTTATTCATTAATCCAATCCTCCTTTTTAAAGAACTTTTTTCAAAAAAATAAAATTATTGCCTTTTCCACGCTTCTTCCTGCCTCACCAAAAGTTCTTTGGCGCGCAGGGGTTCGGCCATGATTTCCTTCACCACCCTTTCCATTCTCATACCTTGCGAACCCTTGACTAAAATAAAATCGCCCAGTTCAATCCTGTCTTGAACAAATTTGCCGGCCTCCTCGGCTCGGCCGAAAGAAAAAATCCGATTTTCATCCAGGCCTCGCGCCTTGACTTCATCGGCGATCATCTTGGCCCGTTCGCCGACGGTAATCAAACAATCAATATTATTCGCTTTTGCCATCGCGCCGATCAAACGATGGCCTTCTTCGGTGTATTCGCCGAGTTCCAGCATGTCGCCCAAAACCGCGAATTTTCTTTTTGCCATATTCATTTTACCCAAAAAATTCAATGCCGCCGCCGTGGAATCGGGGCTGGCATTATAGGTGTCATCAATAATAAAAGTGTCTTTCACGCCTTTGATTAAATTCATCCGACCATTCGGCGCCTTGAATAATCGCAAATTCTGCGCTATCTCCACCAAATTCATGCCATAAATAATGCCGACCGCGGCGCCGGCCAAAGCGGCCGAGATCAAATGCTCGCCTAAAACATTGGGCAACAGAATCGGCACAATGCTTCCGCCGTAAGACAATTTAAAACTCAAACCATTAATCGCTTCGCCGTCATTTTGCGAAATGCTGATCTCCGACGCTTTGACGTCGGCATTATCGCCCTTTAAACCGTATTTTAAAATTCTGGCCTTGGTTGTTTCTTCCATTTCGCAAACATGCTTATTGTCGCAATTCAAAATCGCCCAGCCGTTCTTATCCAAATGGGAAACTAAAACCGACTTTTCCCGAGAAATTTTTTCTAAACTTTTAAAATATTCCAAATGAACCGGTCCGACAAAAGTGACGACGCCGATTTTGCATGGCGCCAAATCCGT
>CAZLRS010000066.1:0-2541 GCA_964562085.1 uncultured Gammaproteobacteria bacterium
AATATCAAAGTTCAAATCAAATCCAAAGCTCAAATGAATAAAATTTTGGATTTTGAACTTAAAGCATTGATTTGAAATTTGAATTTTGGATTTTGAAATTTTTATATTCAATATGAATTCCATAACAAGTATTCAAGTAAAAAAACGTGAACCCCTCGCCCCGTTTACTACTTTTAAAATCGGCGGAACGGCGAAGTATTTTGCCGCGGCCAATTCGGTTGAGGAGCTTAAACAATTAATCGAGGCGGCTCAAAAGGAAAATTTGCCGGTTTTTATTTTAGGCGGAGGCAGTAATATCTTAATCAGCGACAAGGGCTTTGACGGCTTGGTGATAAAAATTAAAATGGCAAAAATTGAAGTGGAAAATAATTTATTGAAGGTTGAAGCCGGCGCCTTGCTGTCGCAAGCGGTGAAAACGGCTTTGGCGAATAATCTGGCCGGTTTGGAATGGGCAACCGACATTCCGGGTACGATTGGCGGGGCGATTCACGGCAATGCCGGCGCTTACGGCCAGGCGATTAGCGATAATCTGGAATTAATCAGTGTTTGGCGAAATGGAAAAATTGAAAATTTGAAAAAAGAAGAATGCGGGTTTGATTATCGCCAAAGTATTTTCAATCAGGAGGGAAACCGCGATATTATCATTTCGGCGGTTTTGCGATTGGCGCCGGGCGAGGCAAAAGAAGCGGCGGCGAAAACAAAAGAAATTATCGCCGAGAGGCGTCAGCGAATCGCGTCAGGATTTTCCGCCGGCAGTGTTTTTAAAAATATTAAATTGAGCGCCGAAGAAATGGCGGAATTTAAAAATAAATTTTCGACTTTGCCGGAGAAATTCGTTGACTATCAAAAAATTCCCGCCGGCTGGTTGATTGAGCAATGCGGTTTGAAAGGCAAGAGCGTCGGTGGCGCGAAAGTTTCTGAAAAACACGCGGGCATGATTATTAATTTCAATCACGCCACGGCGGAAGATGTGATTATGCTTATCAGCATTATTAAGCAAAAAGTCAGAACCCAATTCGGCTTGCAATTGATGGAAGAGATTGAGTGCGTGGGTTTCTAAGCAATTTTTAATTTTCAATTTACAATTTTCAATATTGAAAATTAAATCATCGAAAATTAAAAATTAGAAATTGAAAATTATAGATGTAAAATAATTTATTCATAACTCAAAGCGTTTATGCAAATCATCATCAAGGCCACCAACGCGAAACTCACGCCGGAGGCGCATGAGTTTGTTAATAAAAAAATCGGCGGTTTGATTAAGTACTATAAGAATATCACGGAAGCGCAAGTGGAAATCGGTTTAACCAGTTTTCATCACCGCACCGGCGATATTTATCGCGCGGAAGTTAATTTGTTCGTGCCTCATAAAGTTTTGCGCGCCGAGGCGGAAACCGACGATATCGCCAAATCAATTGATGAAGTGAAAGATAAATTAAAAACAGAACTGATAAAATATAAAGAAATTAACGGCGAGTAAAAGTAAGGGGTTTTAAAAAAGCCCCTTTTGTTTTTTACCCATTACCCATTACATATTACGAAATAACCATATCTCTTGAATATCACGCCTTTTTCTGCTAAAATGAAAATACTTTATTTTAACTTCCAACCATGTCTTTCCTGACAAAAATTTTCGGCGATGCCAATCAAAAAGTTCTGAACGAGCTTCAGCTGACTGTGGCCGAAATCAACCGCCGGGAGGCGGAAATCTCCGCCTTATCGGATGAAGCGCTGAAAAAGCAAACGGAAAAATTGCGTGAAGAATTAAAAAACGGCAAGACGCTGGATGATATTTTGCCGGAAGCGTTTGCCACCGTGCGCGAAGCGGCGAAGCGCGTGATCGGCCAGCGCCACTTTGACGTCCAGCTGATCGGCGGCATCGTATTGCATCGCGGCCAAGTGGCGGAAATGAGAACCGGCGAAGGCAAAACCTTGGCGGCCACCTGCCCGATTTATCTTAACGCGCTCGCCGGCAAAGGCGTCCATTTGGTGACGGTCAACGATTATTTAGCGCGCATCCACGCTGATTGGATGGGCCGGATTTATGATTTTTTGGGGATGACGGTGAGTTGCATTCAACAGCAAAACACTTCTTTCAAATTTAAATTAAAAAACAGCGATGTTGCCGGCGACGAACAATTGGACGTGCAGAATCTGATTCCTTGCTCGCGCCGAGAAGCGTACGCCTGCGATATTTTATACGGCACGAACAATGAATTCGGTTTTGATTATTTGCGCGACAATATGGTTTCTTCGCTGGAAGAAATGGTCCAGCGCGATTTGTTCTTCGCTATCGTGGACGAAGTTGATTCAATTTTAATTGATGAAGCGCGGACGCCGTTGATTATTTCCGCGCCGGACATGGAATCAACCGACAAATATTATCAGTTCGCGCAAATCGTCAATAAATTGAGCGAGAATGAAGATTATAATATTGATGAAAAAATGCGCGCCGCCACTTTGTCGGAATCGGGCATTGCCAAGGTGGAAAAAATGCTGGGCGTGGAAAAT
This sequence comes from uncultured Gammaproteobacteria bacterium, assembly GCA_964562085.1. Taxonomy (GTDB): domain Bacteria; phylum Patescibacteriota; class Patescibacteriia; order 2-01-FULL-39-33; family 2-01-FULL-39-33; genus CAZLRS01. The sequence goes on from CAZLRS010000066.1 coordinate 2,512, forward strand.
ATTTACACGGACCGCGGCATTTCCGATGTT
>CAZLRS010000067.1:0-2511 GCA_964562085.1 uncultured Gammaproteobacteria bacterium
CAAAACCCTCAAAGACGCGTTAAAGGGAAAATAATTTCCACCATTTGAAATTCCAAAAACAAAAAAACAATCCGCCCCGGGCGGATTGTTTTTATTGGCGGTGGACCAGACAGGACTTGCCCGGCATGCGCCGGGCGCCCCGCGAATGCGGGGCGAACCATAGTGGACCGGACAGGACTTGAACCCGCCACCTCCTGCGTGCAAAGCAGGCGCTCTACCAGATGAGCTACCGGCCCGTATATATTTTTGATTTACGATTTCAGATTTGCGATTTATTTTACCGGCGCGTTGTACTTTAATAAAGGCGATAAAACCCACTGCAAGAATTCGCCGATTAAATTCGTTGTAATCAAGACGCCGATAAAAATAATAAACAAGCCGACCAGCTTGTAGCCCAGCCGCGAGCCGCCTTCCGTGCCCAAATGCTGTTCAAACCAGCCGATTCTGCCGAAAGCGTTAAGCAATTTTTCCGATTTTATCACTATCAGCGTTCCAATCGCGATCATTATTAAGCCGAGAATAATACGCATAATATTATTATTTTATGTAATTCAACGGATTATACTTTTTGCCGTTGATTATCACTTCAAAATGCAGATGCGGGCCGGTAGACCAGCCGGTTGAACCCATGGCGGCGATTGATTGGCCCTTGCTTACCGTCTCCCCCCTGCCGACATAAACTTTTGACAAATGGGCGTATCTGGTTTTTTTGCCGCCGCCATGGTCAATGACAATTTGGTTGCCATAGCCCGTGCCCCAGCCGGCATATTCTATGACGCCGGCATCGGCCGCGTAAATCGGCGTGCCTAGTTTATTGGCGATATCAACTCCATAATGGCGCCATGAATAGTATTGGGTAATGCGATAGCCCTGGGTCGGCCAATTCATCTTGTTGCCGCTGACCGGAGCCGCTCCCGAGGGGCTTACCAAATCTTTGATAGCCGATATGCCGGTATAGCTGGGCGCGGGCGCGCTTGCGTAATATATTTTTTTGCCGCCGGGAATAATCAGTTTCTCGCCGACAGTTAGCTTGCTTGCGTCGGCTATTTTGTTGATTTCAATGATTTTATCTTCTCCAATATTATATTTTGCGGTGATTTTTCCCAAATTTTCGCCTTTTGCAATCTTATGGGTGATGCCGGATACGGGCAGAATGGATAATTCATCGCCGGGCCTGATTATGCTGTAGGCGTTTAAATTATTTTCCCATAAAACAGTGTTAACGCTAATGTCCAATTCCATCGCGATTGTGCTTATTGTGTCGCCCGGTTGAACCGTGTAATTGACAACTCCATCCCTTTGGCGCTTAATTTTGCTTGTCGCGGCAATTTCCGGCTTAACGAGCGCGCTTCCGCCCTGAGTTAAGCCGGTTATTTCTTCGGCCGGCTCCATTTCATTAATTGATTTCATTTCAGCCGTCGGCTGGCTTTTGACGCTGGATAAGCTGTCCAAGTAAGTTTGCTGGACCGGCGATATTTCAAACTCTTCATCAAAGTATTCTTCAATTAATTCATCGTTTTCGCCGAACTCGCTTGATACCAATTCGGATAAAAATGTTTTGCCCGCCAATTCTTCCGGGGAAACGGCCTGGGTTTTGCTCGTGAAATTAAAGCCGATTATTAAAATTGTCAGCGCGATAACCGTGAAATGAACCAATTTTTGGCTGATTAAAACAGCAAACAGCCTGTCTGTACGGCCGCTTGTCCAGTCCAATTTTTTAATAAAATAATATAACAGCCGATACGCCTTGACGATTATCTTATAAAAAACAAAGCGCAAAATAATTCGCGCCGGCTTCCATACTATATTAATAAAAAAAGCGGCTATTAACCTCTTTAGAAAAATTATTAATTTTACCAAACATATCAGTATATTTACCGATATGTTTTTAAATTTTTTGGATATATGGTTTCGTTTAAAACTTAATATAGCTTTAATAACCGGCAACAATATAATAACATTTAAAAACGCATCGGTCAAGCAGTTGATGTTTTATTTGTTTATGTTATAATAGAAGCATAAAAATTTTAAACTTAACCCAAACTCTTATGGAATCTATCGTTGATGAAATCCTGCAACTAGTTAAGAAAAAAATGATTGAGCAAAGCGGTTATGACCGCGATGCCTATAAACAATTAGTTGAGGAAACAATTGAATATTTTCGCGAGAGAGGAAAGCTTACCGATGATGACAATGATGAGTTTATTGAAGACCAGCTGATGGATATGTGGGAAATTGTCAGCGATGAATTCGCGAGAAAAAAATATTAAATAAAATATGTTTAGCCAGCTTTTTGTCAACAGTTTGATTGCCGGAGCGATATACGGCTTAGTAGCTTCCGGCTTTTCTTTAATTTATTCAACCTGCAAGTTTGTTCATTTCGCCCATGGCGCGACAATCGCTTTCAGCGCCTATTTTTTTTATTTTCTTTTTTCTTTTCTGGGCTTGAATTTTTGGGTGTCAGCCATCCTTTCCGTTGTTTTCGCTTCTTGGTTTGGGTGGCTGTTGAAT
>CAZLRS010000068.1:0-2502 GCA_964562085.1 uncultured Gammaproteobacteria bacterium
CAAATATCGGACAAGCCGATAAAACGAAAAGGAGGGAGTATGATTATTTTAATATTTGATTGTCTGCGATCCCCCTATGATTTTGCCAATATTTTACAAGCGGCTATAGCTGCCGATATTTGCGAAATACATATCACGGGAAAGTCGTTGCATCACAATCATCCAAAAGTTATCGGAAAGGTAAGGTCATGGCTATCAAAAGATAAGCCGGCCGATCTTTCCGACTTGTCAATTACCTACCATGCTTCTCTTGCGGAATGTATTGAGGTTATGAGAAGAAGAAGGGTAAAAGTGGTTGGAACTTCGCCACACGTCAGTAAATCCTTTTTTGATCTTAATCTCAAGGAGAATCACGCCATTGTCTTTGGCACTGAATCAAGCGGCTTATCGGATGATAAATGTTCATTGGTGGATGATATGGTAAAAATTCCAATGAGCGCCGATTTGGCATTCATGACTTTATCGGTTATAACGCCAATCGTAATCTACGAAGCCCTAAGACAGCAAAGAGGATAACATGGCAAGAAATCAAGGATTGGTTATGGCGATAGTTTGTATCTCCTCATCCTTTAGACAGTAAATTGGCGATTAAATGTGACTAATTTCGACCTTTAAAATATTTGAATTTGAAACTGGGGCGATAAAAATCGTCGGCTTTTTTATTGAATAAAATAACTGTTTCTCCGGTAAAGGCTAAGTTGAAGATTTATTAATTATGCCGCGCGGCGTGATGCCGTGTTTTTTATTGTAGGCGATTTGAACTTTGCGGCGGCGGTTAGTTTCGCTAACGGAAAATTTTATCGCCGGCGTGATTTTGTCGGCGTACATTATGGCTTTTCCTTCAATATGCCGGGCGGCGCGGCCGATAGTTTGGATTAATGACGTATTATTGCGCAAAAAGCCGGACATGTCGGCATCCAAAATGGCGACCAAGGAAACTTCGGGAAGATCAAGCCCTTCGCGCAGAAGATTGATGCCGACCAGCACATCATATTTGCCTTGGCGCAAGTCGCGCAAAATTTCTACTCGTTCAAATGTTTCAATTTCGCTGTGCAGATACTGGACTTTAACGCCTTTGTCTTTCAGAAAGCCGGCCAAATCTTCGGCCATGCGCTTAGTTAAAGTGGTGACCAAAACCCGCTGGCCTCGGGCCGTTCTTTTTCCAATTTCATTGATTAAATCGGGAATTTGCCCTTCGGCCGGCCTTATTTCAATTTCCGGGTCAAGCAGGCCGGTCGGCCGGACAAGCTGTTCAACAACCTGATCGGATTTTTTTATTTCATATTCCGCCGGAGTGGCGCTTAAATAAACAATCCGGTTGATTTTGGAATTAAACTCCTTGAAGTTAAGCGGACGATTGTCCAAGGCGCTGGGCAGGCGAAAGCCGAAATTAATCAGAGTTTGCTTTCTTGTTCGGTCGCCGGCGTACATGCCGCGGATTTGCGGTATGGAAACATGCGATTCATCAACAAATATCAAATAATCTTTTGGAAAAAAATCCATTAAAGTCGCCGGCGGCTCTCCCGGCGCCCTATCGGAAAGATGGCGCGAATAATTTTCAATGCCGTTGCAATAGCCGATTTCTTCCATCATTTCCAAATCATAATTGGTTTTTTTCTCCAGCCGGTAAGCTTCCATTTCCTTGCCTTGTTTTTTTAATTCTTCCAATCTCTCTTTTAGCTCAATTCTTATCGCTTCCATGGCCGATTTCATTCTGTCTTCCGGAGTCATAAAATGTTTCGCCGGCAGTATTGTTATTTCGCTTACGGGAACGAATTTAGAGCGCGTTTCATTATTGGTGTTTGCCGTTAAAATATCGCTTATAATATCCCCGGACATAACAACGCGGATGATTTCTTCGCCCGTCGCCAGATGAATGTCAATATTTTCCCCTTTCACCCTGAATTGCCCGCGCTTGAATTCCAGGTCGTTGCGCGTATATTGTATTTTCACAAGCCGGCGCAAAAGCTCGTTGCGCTTGATTGCCTGCCCGATTTTAAAACACTCGCTTAGCGCGATGTAGTTTTCTTTTTCGCCGATGCCGTAGATGCAGGAAACGCTGGCGACGATTATCACATCGCGGCGGTTAACGAGCGACTGCGTCGCGGCATGGCGCAAGCGGTCAATCTCTTCGTTGATGGCCGTTTCCTTTTCTATGTATGTGTCGGTTTGCGGTATATAGGCCTCTGGCTGATAATAGTCGTAATAGGAAACAAAATAATGCACGGCGTTGTCCGGAAAAAATCGCCTGAATTCGCCGTAAAGCTGGGCGGCCAAAGTTTTGTTATGCGAAATCACCAATGTCGGCTTTTGGATTTTTTCAATGACATTGGCCATGGTAAAGGTTTTGCCGCTTCCCGTTACTCCAAGCAATGTTTGCGCTTTATAATTTTTGTTAATCCCGTTAACTAATTTTGCTATAGCTTGCGGCTGATCGCCGGTCGGCTTGAATTTGCTTTGTAAGATAAATTTTTGCATATTAAACAATTATATCAGCATAAA
>CAZLRS010000069.1:0-2427 GCA_964562085.1 uncultured Gammaproteobacteria bacterium
GTCCCCGCCTTTTTTGTCGTCACAGCTGTGAGGGTTTGACTTTTTTGCCGGTTTGCGTTAAACTGTTAAAAGTTATTCTAAACCATAAATTGTTCAAATATGACTTTGAATTTAGAAGCCAAAAGCCGGGAAATCACCGGCAAAGAAAATTTTAAAATCAGGGAAGCGGGCAAAATCCCGGCAGTGGTTTACGGCCATGGCCTGCAGAGCAAAAATATTGAAATTGATTATTTGCCGTTTGAAAAGCTTTACCGCGAAGCCGGCCAGAGCACGTTGGTTGATTTGACCGTTGACGGCCAGGCGCCGGCCAAGGTTTTGATCGCCGATGTTCAATTTGAACCGTTGAAAGGCAGAATCAGCCATATTGATTTGCATCAGATTAGAATGGACGAAAAGGTTCGCGCTCGCATCGCAATTGAGCTTATCGGCGAATCGCAAGCGGTTAAGGCGGAAGGCGGTTCTTTGGTGCACAGCATCAATGAATTGGAAATCAGCTGTTTGCCGGCCGAATTGATCCGTGAAATTACGGTTGACGTTTCCGTTTTGAAAACTTTTGAGGATGTGATTAAAATTAAAGATTTGTCATTACCTTCAAGTATTGAGATTATCGGTCATGAACCGGAAGACATCGTGGTTTCCGTTTCCAGAATTATGGAAGAAAAAGTGGAGACCCCCGTTCCGGTGGTTGAAGGCGCTGAAGGCGCGGTTGAGGGTGAAGCGGCGGCAGCTAATACCGGCGCGGCCGAGGCCGGCGCAGACAAATCGGCTGGCAAGAGCGAAACTAAATAATCTTTTGAATTTTATTTTTTTTGATTTCAGCCGTTCTCTTTCGGGAACGGCTGTTTGTCTGAAATAAGAAAGTTTTCGCCGTTAATGCTTAGATAATTTTAACGCGACTATGCCGACATTTTGGCAAAAATTAAAAAAGCCGATTCTGGCTTTGGCGCCGATCGCCGGCGTAACCGATTCCGCTTTCCGGCGATTGTGCCGCGAACAAGGGGCGGATGTTGTTTATACGGAAATGATTTCCGCCGATGGGTTATTTTACGATTCTAAAAAAACTTTAGCGTTTTTGAAATTTGACCAAAAAGAAAAGCCGGTGGTGGCGCAATTGTTCGGTAAACGGCCGGAGACATTTGCCAAGGCGGCGAAGTTTTGCGAGCAAGCTGGCTTTAGCGGAGTAGACATTAATTTCGGTTGTCCGGCTAGAAAAGTAGTGGCGCGCGGCGGGGGAGTGACTTTGATGCGCGACTTGGACTGTTGCCGGAAAATTATTGAAGCGGTTTTGGCCGGGACCAAATTGCCGGTTTCGGTCAAATTAAGAACGTCAATTTTGAAAGGCAGCCGGAAAGTGACGGCCGTTGATTTTATTAAAAAAATGAAGGACTTGCCTCTGGCCGCGGTAATGGTTCACGGCCGGTCATATGAAACGCCGTTTGACGGCAAGATTGATTACGTTATAATCAAAAAAGTGAAACAAATTTTCAAAGGCGTTGTCTTGGGCAATGGTGGAATCAAGACGCCTGAAGATGCCAGTTTGATGTTAAAAAAAACCGGTGGCGATGGCGTCGGTTTGGCTCGCGGAATTTACGGCCGGCCGTGGCTGTTTCGGCAGGTTAAAGATTATTGCCGGCAAAAGAATTATCAAGAGCCGGCGTTTAACGAAATTAAAAAAATCATTCTCCGCCACGCCGAGCTGGCGTTTAAAGCCAAGGATTCCCGCGGTATCGTTGAATTGCGCAAGCATTTGTGCTGGTATACCGGCGGATTAAGCGGAGCGAAAAATTTAAGAACGCGATTGGTTAAGGTAAAAAATATCAAAGAAATAAGGGATATATTGGGAAAAATTAGGGCTTGACATATTTTTTATTTTATGATATGCTACTATTTAGTGATAGTTCCTTTCTTGAAATCCACTGCTATCTGACGGCCGCGTTGAAATTTAGACGCGGTTAAAATCTCCTGTTTCTTCGTTACGGCCGAAAGGCCAAGGGCGATTGCGCAAAAAGCACAATCGCCCTTTTTCATTTCCATGATTAATTTACCGGTCAATTTAATTTTTTTCTTACAGCCATTTTTTTCTTTTGAAGAATAAAATCATAATCAAAACCACAATCGCCATCGTGTCAATGATAATCCAGAATCCGAGCGGGTTGTTGAATAAGGGCATGCTTTTAATCAAGCTCATGCCGAAGACGTTGGTCAGAAAAGTAATCGGCACGAAAATAACGGAAAAAATGGTTAAAACTTTCATAATTTCGTTCAGTTTGTAAGAGACCAGCGCATTGTTGGTATTTTCCAGCGCTTCAATCATTTCTTTCTGTTCATCCAAAATTTTCCAGATATTTTTTGTGTGGTCAATTAAATAATCGTAATAAATTTTCATTTTTTCCAATTTAAAAAAGCGCATATTTTCATTGATTAATT
>CAZLRS010000070.1:0-2382 GCA_964562085.1 uncultured Gammaproteobacteria bacterium
GGGTTCAACTCGACTGCCGCGCAAGGTTTTGCTGGCGGTTAATGGCGTGACCATGCTGGAATACGAGATTAAACGGATTCAGCTGGCAAAAAACATCAGTAAAATTGTCGTCGCCACGACCGATTTAGCGGAAGATAATGAAATTGAAAAATTATGCAGTCAAATTGGCGTTGATTGTTTTCGCGGTTCGGTTGATGATGTGCTTGACCGTTATTATCAATGCTCGCTAAAATATCCTGGATATGATAATATCGTTAGAATATCCGGGGACTGTCCTTTGATTGATCCGGCGGTTATTGACCAAGTGGTTGAGCTTTTTGAGAACAATAATTTTGATTATGCCAGCAATGTTTTAATTGATACTTTTCCTCAAGGGCTGGCGGTGGAAATTTTCAGCCAAAAGGCGCTGGCTGAATCGGCCAATCTTGCCCGGTTGAATTCGGAAAGGGAGCACGTCACGCAATTTATCAGAAAAAATGATCAATATAAAAAAGAAAACTTAAAGGCGGATGCCGATTATTCTTCATTCCGATTAACTCTTGACCACCCCGAAGATTTTGAAGTCATCAAGCACTTGATTGAACACAGCAAAATTGATGATAATTATTCACGCTATATTTCATTGCTGGTTGCGAATCCTGATATAATGTCAAAAAATCAGCATATTGAAAAACATGAGGGCTTGATTAAATCATTAAAAAACGATTATGTTCGATAAAAATCTAAGCTCAACTTCCGCTGTGATTATTTTAGGCGGCGGCTTAATTAAAGATGACAATGGCTGGCGGACGACCAATTTCAGCGAAGGTGATAATTTTGGCGCTCTGGGCGACCGCTTGCGAGTGGAGGCGGCAAATTATTTATACCGAGATAATCCGGAGACATTAATCATCGCTTCTGGCGGCAAAGGCCAGTTACGGGAAATTACAGACGCGCCTAATGTTTCAGTCGTCATCAAAAAAGAATTAATTGAGCTTGGCGTGCCGGCGGAAAATATTATTGAGGAATTTGAATCCGATTCAACTTATCAGCAGCTTTTAAAAATCAAAGCGTTGCGCGCCACCATGAACCTGAATAACGCTTGCGTTATTTCCAATGGATATCATTTGCCCCGAATTCAAGAAATGATTAACGCCAGCCCGGAGTTGAAAGAATTGGCAGATTTAAAATTGATTTCCGCGGAAGAAATTTTATTAAACCATGAGCGCAAACGCTGGGAAAAAACTATTCAAGAGGCCTATCAAAGCGAAGCCATGAAAACCAGAATTGAAGCGGAAAATCGAGGCATCGCTGATTTAAGGGAAGGAAAGTATAAATTAAGGTAAAATATGGTATTAATAAAAATCAAAACACCAAAAGGAGAAAGATTGATCGGTCCGGGCCAGCCGGTTTTTATCGTGGCGGAAATGTCAGGCAATCACCATCAGTCCTATGGGCAGGCATTGAAATTAATTGATGCGGCGGCTTTAGCGGGAGCAGACGCGATAAAAATTCAGACCTATACGCCAGACACAATTACAATTGATAGCGACAAAGAATGTTTTCAGGTTAAAGTTAATGATACTTGGGCCGGTCAAACGCTTTATCAGTTGTATCAGCAGGCTTACACGCCTTGGGATTGGCAGCCGAAATTAAAAGCATACGCTGAAGCCAAGGGGTTGTTGTTATTCTCCACTCCTTTTGACAGCACAGCCGTTGATTTTTTGGAAAAGATGCAGGTGGAAGTTTATAAAATCGCTTCTTTTGAAGTGGTTGATATTCCGTTACTAAAAAAAGTTGGGCAAACTAAAAAACCAGTGATTATTTCTCGCGGCATGGCTTCAATTGAAGAGCTGAAATTGGCAATTAAAACTTTAAAAGACAATGGCGCGCCGACCATCGCGATTTTGCATTGCGTCAGCTCTTATCCGGCTAAGCCAGAAGAAATGAATTTGGCAACCGTGGCGGATATTACCGACAAATTCGGCGTTGTTTCCGGCATCTCCGACCATACTTTAGGGATTACTGTGCCGATCGCAGCGGCGGCTTTAGGCGCGAGTATTATTGAAAAACATTTAACTTGGTCGCGCGCTGACGGCGGGCCGGATGCCGGCTTTTCCTTAGAGCCGGCCGAATTAAAGCAAATGATCGCATCTATTCGCGAAGCAGAAAAAGCGATCGGCCAGCCAATCTATCAAACTGGCAGCCAAGAATCGGAAAATATTATTTTTAGAAAGTCATTGTTTGCCGTTAGCGATATTAAAAAAGGAGAAAAATTTACCAGCCAAAATATTCGTTCAATCCGACCGGGTTATGGCTTAGCGCCGAAATTTTATGAAGAAATTGTCGGCCGGACAGCCGGCATCGATATTGAACGGGGGACGCCTCTAAGCTGGGAATTAA
>CAZLRS010000071.1:0-2381 GCA_964562085.1 uncultured Gammaproteobacteria bacterium
GTTCGCCGCGCCATTCGTTATGGCAAGCAATTAGGCATTCAGGGCGCCTTCACTCATAAAATCGCGGAAGTGGTGATCGCCGAAATGGGCGGGTTTTATCTTGAACTCCGAAAAAATCGCGACTTCATCGGCGAACAGTTGATTAAAGAAGAAGAAAAATTTTCCGATACTTTGGAAAAAGGACTGCAGAAATTTGAAAAAATTTCCAAAGACAAAGAAGTTTCCGCCGTTGAAGCGTTCAATCTTTTTTCCACTTACGGTTTTCCGTTTGAAATGACCAAAGAGCTGGCCGGGGAAAAGGGGATTAAGATCGACGAGGAAGAATTTGCCAAAGAATTTACCAAGCATCAGGCGATTTCCCGCCAAGGCGCGGAACAAAAATTCAAAGGCGGTCTGGCGGATAATTCCGAAGCGACTGCCAAGCTTCATACCGCCGCGCATTTGACGCTGGCGGCGTTAAGACGGGTTCTGGGCGAAAACGTTTTTCAAAAGGGTTCCAATATCACCGCGGAGCGTTTGCGGTTTGATTTTTCCCAGCCGAAAAAAATGACCGCGGAACAGCTGAAGCGGGTTGAAGATTCGGTTAATGAACAGATTCAGAAAAAAATCCCGATTGTCTGCGAGGAAATGAGTTTAGCGGAAGCAAAAAAACAAAACGCCATGGGAATTTTTGAACATAAATACGGCGACCAGGTAAAAGTTTACACCATGGGCGATTTCAGCCGGGAGATTTGCGGCGGTCCGCACGCGAAAAATACCGGCGACCTCGGCCATTTTAAAATCGTCAAAGAAGAATCATCCAGTGCCGGCGTCCGCCGGATTAAAGCGGTTCTGGAATAATCCGAAAAAATTATTGACTTTTAATTCGGATTGCTTTAAGATTACTTTGTAATTGACAAATTAAACCATCTTGCTATAATTAATTTGATTGGAAAAATTGAAAATTTAGCTTATTTTAGAGAAAATTCTGGGCTAATTCAAATTCGGTGGTTCGCCTGGGATTTTATTTTTTGGCAAAACTTCCTTAAAAAATAATAAACCCTCACGCCTTTTAACAAGGTGTGCGGGAAAATCAAAGTTTTCCATGGTCAAACAAGACAACATTGCCCCCGATTCCAAGGATTTTTTGGAGCTGGACGGCGAAGTGATTGAACTTCTGCCGGCTACCAGCTTTAAAGTGCGCCTGGAAAGCGGGCAGGAAATCTTAGCCCACTTGTCAGGCAAGATGAGGATGTTTAATATCAGGTTGGCGGTCGGCGACCGCATCAAAGTGCAAATGACGCCTTACGACTTGACCAAAGGCAGAATAACTTACCGATATTAAATTTTTGGAACAGGGAATTGGCGGTTAAAAATTGGAAATCAGGAAATGAAATAGTTTCCAAATTTCTAATTTTTAATTTCTAATTTCTGATTAATGAAAGTTCGCGCTTCGGTTAAAAAAATTTGCAAAGATTGCCAGATCGTTCGCCGCAAGAAACGATTGGTTGTGATTTGCAAAAATCCGACGCACAAACAACGGCAAGGCTAAAATTAAGGTGTTAGCTGATAGCTGTTAGCTGTTAGGAAAAAATCTAATAGCTAAAAGCTTAAAGCTAAAAGCTAAAACATATGGCATTAAGAATCGCCGGCACAACTTTACCCAATAACAAAAGAGTGGAAATCGGCCTCACTTATCTTTTTGGCGTCGGCCGGCCTTTGGCGAACAAAATTTTGAATAAATTGAAAATCGACCCGAATATCCGCGTGCAGAATTTGAATGAAGAGCAATTGAATTTATTGCGCAATGAAATCGAAAAACATTATATCATTGAAGGCGACTTGAAGCGGGATATTTTGAGCAATATTAAGCGTTTAAAAGAAATTAAAGCGTATCGCGGAACTCGCCACGCCAAAAATTTGCCCGCCCGCGGCCAAAGGACCAAAACCAACAGTCGCACCGTCAGGGGCAACGTGAGAAAGACCATGGGTTCGGGCCGGTCCAAAGCGGCGCAAAAGACATAATTTTTATATTCAAAAAATTATTATGGCAGAAAATCAAATTCAAAATAATCCGGCGGAAGAAAAAACGGTTGAAGCCAAACCGGCGGTTGAAGCTGTCCCGCAAAGCGGGATCGTCGCGGTTGTCGCCAAGAAAAAGAAAAAGAAAGAAGGCAGCGCCCGCCAAGTGGCATCCGGCCGAGCTTATATTAAAGCCACCAACAATAATACAATTGTCACTTTAACCGACCAGAACGGCAATGTGCTTGGCTGGTCTTCAGCCGGCCAGTGCGGTTTTAAGGGTCCGAAAAAAGCGACGCCTTACGCCGCTTCGCTCGTGATTAAAGACGTTTGTGAAAAAGTCAAAAAGCACGGCTTGAAAGAAGTGGCGGCGTTTGTCC
>CAZLRS010000072.1:0-2379 GCA_964562085.1 uncultured Gammaproteobacteria bacterium
GGGACAGAATTTTGATCGCCCGCCCGGCGTCGCTCATCGGCAAAACGCTGATAAAAATTTTGGCCTCCTTCAAATCATTGCCGGTCTGCACTTTGGTAATGGTGACAAAACAGCCAACCGGAAATTCCACCTCGGCGGTAATAATTTGGCCGAGCTGTTGTCTGATTAATTCGTTGACCTTAATCAATCTGTCAGGCATATAAGAAATTATTTCTCCTCAATATAAAATTCCAACACATCCCCGACTTCCACACTAATTTTGCCGGTAAAGCCAACCCCGCATTCCTGGCCGGAAGCGACTTTTTCCACCGGCTGTTTCGCGCTTTCCAGGCGAATTACGGCGCCGGAGCCGATGGCTTCATTGTTACGAATAACAATAACGATTTCGGAAGCGGTAATCGCGCCGTCAACCACCCGGCCGCCCAAAATCATGTTATGGCCTTCTTTCCGAAACACCTTCAGCACTTCCAGCTTGCCGATTAATTTACGCACCACATCTTTCTTCTTCAATAATTCCATCTCCGCCTCAATATCTTCAAGCAAATGATAAATCACTTCATAATATTTTATTTCCACGCTTTTTTCCCGAGCCAAATCGGAAACCGCCGGCGTCGGTTTGACATGAAAAGCCAAAATTTTCGCGCCGGTCGCTTCCGCTCGCGCCACATCCGATTCGGAAATATTGCCCAGTCCGCGGGAAACGATTTTAATTTTTATTTCCGGCGTTTCCAATTTGGCCAAGCTTTCAATAATCGCTTCCGCCGAACCAAGCACGTCGGCTTTGATAATCAGATTAATCGCCGCCACGTCTTCATTCTCTGCGCCGGCAGAAACCGCGGTTATCCGGTGCTCCTGTCTCATCCGATGCTGTCGGACATCCTTGCTTAAATTTTTCAGATCGGTAACCACTTCCAAAACGCTGCCGACTTCCGGCGAAATTTTCAAACCGAGAATTTTAACCGGCATGCCCGGTCCGGCTTCATTAACCGGCTGGCCGATATAATCCTTCAAAGAGCGAACCTTGCCGCATAATAGTTCCTGACTGCAAAGATTGTCTCCGACTTTAAGCATGCCGGCCTGAATTAAAATCGTCGCCACCGGACCTTCGCCCTTATCAATGTGGGATTCAATAATCGTGCCGATAGCTAAACGCGCTGAATCGGCCATAATATTTTCTTTTTCCATGTCCGCCACCAATAAAACCGTTTCCAATAAATCGTCAATGCCGGTGCCGGCTTTGGCGGAAACCGGAACGCAGATGGTTTTTCCGCCCCAATCCTCGGGCGCTAAATTGATTTGCGCCAATGCCTGTTTAATTTTTTCAATGTTGGCTTCCGGCTTGTCAATTTTATTAATCGCCACGATGAACGACAGATTCGCGTCCTGAATAATTTTGATCGCTTCTTTGGTCTGGGGCTGGATGCCATCATCGGCGGCAATCACCAAAATCGCAATATCGGCAATGCGCGCCCCGCGAGAACGCATGGCGGTAAACGCCTCGTGGCCGGGCGTATCAATAAAAGTAATCAGCCGGCCGTTTTTCCGCACCTGATAAGCGCCGATGTGCTGGGTGATGCCACCGCTTTCTTGCGACACGACATCGGCTTTTCTGATGGCATCCAAAATTTTGGTTTTGCCATGGTCAACGTGGCCCATCACCACCACGACCGGCGGCCGCACTTCCCAATTGCCAGTTTCAGTATTCAGAATATCTTTTAATTTTTGCTGGGCCTCCGTGGCGGAAGAATCCTCAACTTTAGCTTCATCCAAATTTATTTTGTAGCCCAACTCTTCGCCGACAATGGAAGCGGTGTCAAAATCAATCCGCTCGTTCATGGAGGTTAAAACGCCGTTCTTCAACAGTTCCGTCAAAACTTTATTAACTGGCAAATTCAAAACGGCGGCAAAATCGCGAACGGTAATTGTTGCCGGAATCAGCGCCTCTTTCGTTTCCGCCGGCGCCGCTTCTTCAGTTGGCGCCGTTTCTCCCCGAATCTCCGCGATCCGGTCTTTTTCCCGCTCGTCCTTAATATTGCTTTTCCAAACGTCAATGATTTTGGAAGCGATGCGATCGTCAATTTTAATCGCGCGCCGGCCAATGTCAAAACCGAGCTGGGGCAACTTGTCAAACAGCTCGTCCGTGGTGATTTTCAATTGTCGCGCTAACTCGGTGGCATTCATGGCTTAAAAAATATTTTTGAAACTCTTTTAAATTTACCACAAAATCGCGAAAAAATCAAGCCGGATTGAAATTTTAGAAAAAATTTGCTAAGATGGAAAAGTTAACGGCCACGTAGCCAAGTGGTAAGGCAACGGTCTGCAAAACCGTTATTCACCGGTTCGATCCCGGTCGTGGCCTCAAAAATCAAACCAGCTCCG
>CAZLRS010000073.1:0-2348 GCA_964562085.1 uncultured Gammaproteobacteria bacterium
AGAATAATTAAAATTAAAATATACCAAATCATAATTTTTTCAGTTAAATTTTTCCGGCGCTGCCGACGGCGGAAATTATTTCCATAGCGATTTTTTCCACCGCTTTGATTGACGGCGTTAAAATTTTCCTCGGGTCAACAAATTTCTTTTCCCGCTTCAACGTGCGCCGCAATTCTTTGGTGAAAGCCAAACGCAAGGCGGTATCAACATTGACGACGCGAATGCCGTTTTTAACCGCCCGCTTCAATTCCCGGCCGGCGATGCCGGAAGCGCCGTGCAAAACCAATGGCGCTTTGGTTTCTTGGGCGATGGCCGCCACTCTTTTGTAATCAACTTTTTCCTTGCCGACAAAACAGCCGTGCAAGGTGCCGACCGAAACCGCTAAAGCATCGGCTTTGGTCCGGCGGATAAATTCTTTCACTAACGCCGGGTCGGTAAGATATTGGCCGGCATCCGCTTTTGAGTTTATCTTTGTCATTCCCTCTTTGCCCAGCATCGCGCCCAATTCGGCTTGCGCCCAAGCGCCTTGCGTATGGGCGTAAGCCACGGCTTTCTGACTGATGGCGATATTTTTCTTAAACGAATATTTGGAAGCGTCAATTTGGACGGAGGAAAATCCGGCTTTTAAGCAGGCCTTGATGGTTTTCAAATCATGGCCGTGATCAAGATGGACGGCGATGGGAATTTTTTGGCCCTCGGTTTCCGCGACATTGCGGATAATATTGAAAATTGGAATCAAGCCGGCGTATTCAATCGTCGCTTCCGAGACCTGCAAAATAATCGGCGACCGCTTCTTGACCGCCGCCCGGACAATGCCCAAGGTGATTTCCAAATCAGGAGTGTTAAAAGCCACAATGGCATATTTTCCTTGTTGCGCTTTTTTCAAAATTTGTTTGACATGAACCAGCATGGGTTTGAAATAATTTTTAAATTTTATTGAATCAACGCCGTGATTTTCACGAATTCTTCCACTTTCAAGCTCGCGCCGCCGACCAAAAATCCTTGGCATAAATCAAGCGCGGTAAAGCCGGAAACGTTTTCCGGGTTAATGCTCCCGCCATAAATCAGCCTGACATTATTATCCACGATTGTCAACGGCCACAAATCAATGACGGTTTGGCGCATCACCTGAAAAACATGCTCGGCTTCCGTTGGCTCCACCGCCTGGCCACTGCCGATGACCCATACCGGCTCATAAGCTAAAACCATCTGCTGGCCATCGGCGATTTCAATGCCTTCCAACGCCCGTTGCAGCTGCCTTAAAACCACATTGTCCGTTTGGCCTTCCTGCCGTTCTTCAAAGGTCTCGCCGACGCAGACGATCGGCGTCAATTTATTTTCCAAACAGGCCTTGATTTTTTTATTAACCATCTCGTCGGTCTCTCCCAGATGCTGGCGCCGTTCCGAGTGGCCGACAATGGCGTATTGGCAATTCAAATCCTTCAAAATCGCCGGCGACTCTTCGCCGGTGTAGGCGCCCGATTCTTCCCAGAAAATATCTTGCGCGCCCAGCTTCAAATTCGTGCCTTTCAAAATTTCGCTGATTTGCATCAAGCTGATAAACGACGGACAAATGACAATTTCCTTGCCCGCGGCCAAGCCCAGCCGATTTTTAAAACTGATGGCTAAAGCTGTCCGCTCCCGCAAATTAAGATTCATTTTCCAGTTAGCGATAATAATTGATTTATTCATTTTATAAATTTTTATTTAAATAATTTAGCTGCTATCAAGCGCTTAAATCAGCCATCTCAAGAATCCGGCCACGCCGCTGGTAATGGCTAAAACGATTATTCCCGCGCCTAAAACACCGCAAAAAATCGAGAACAACCCCTTTTTATATTCCACGCCGAAAAGCCAAGCGGCCAAAGCGCCGGTCCAAGCGCCGGTCATTGGCAACGGAATCGCCACGAAAATCGCCAACGCCCAAAGCCCGTACTTTTCATAATCTCTGACGATTTTTGTCCGCGTTCGCGAAAAAAGCCAGGTAAAAAAACCAGCAAAAAATTTTGAATGTTTTGACAGCCAGTCGGAAATCGGACCGATGAATTTTAAAATGAAAAAAATCGGAAGCATGTTGCCAAAAACCGAAAGCAATAAAGCTTCCCAAGCCGGCAGTTTATAAACGGTTAAAGCCAGGGGCAAGCCGGCGCGCAATTCCGCGATCGGAACCATGGAAATTAAAACCACGGCGATTTCTTTCGGCAAACCGGCAAACCAAGAAATAAAATTTAGTTCAAACATCAGCGCCAAATATAATTATTGAAAACCCAATAAGCCAAGCTCTTGGTGTCAATAAAACGATTGTCAATCGTTGAACTGCCCAGAACCACGACTAAAATTTTGCGGCC
>CAZLRS010000074.1:0-2320 GCA_964562085.1 uncultured Gammaproteobacteria bacterium
CGGCAAAAATATAAAAAAGTGGCGCCTGCAAAAAAATATTTCGCAGGAGAGTTTGGCGCGCGCCGCCGATTTGAAATTGTCCAATGTGGCGAAAATCGAAGGCGGATTCAGCAATAATCCAACCTTGGCGACGTTATCCGCGATTGCCAATGTCTTGACGGGAGGGAGTATTGATAAGTTAGTTAAGTAGTTTATTACGAAATTAAATTTTCAATTTTACAATTTTCCAATCAATTTTCAATGATTCAATTTTCAAATTTTAATCATTGTAAATTGAAAATTCATTGAAAATTAAAAATTGCAAAATTAAAAATTCTAGCTGGATTATGAGATTTATTTTCTCCACAATTTTTATCTTGTCCTCGCTGTTGGTCATCTGCCACGGCCTCCTCGCCTCCATGTCTTCTTCCAATTACCAAATTTGGGCGGATGTGATTTCCGAAGGGGGCGCCGAAGACGCGAACTCCGCCAATTATCAGTTGAAAGAAACCGCCGGCGAGCCGGCAGTCGGCCGGGCGTCGTCAACGAGCTACACCACTCGCGGAGGATTTCGCGAAATGGATTATTTTTTAGGCAATGAAGTTTTGACTTTAAGCGTGAGTTCAAATTCAATTGATTTGGGCACGTTAAGCAAAATTGCCGCCAAAACCGGCGCGCACACTTTAACGGTTGATACTAATTCCACTAATGGCGTGAGTGTGACCTACGCCGGCGCGACTTTGACTTGCAGCGCTTGTTCAACTAGCAAAACCATTAGCGCCATCGGCGGAACCGCTGCGGCTTCGGCTGTTGGCAATAGCCAATTCGGTTTGAACGCGATTTATTCCAGCGGTACCTCGCCTTACGCGAGCGCGACAACGCAATATGGCGCAGCCGGCGCCTACGCCTTTCAAACCGGCGATCAAATTATCAGTTCCACGGGCGCTATCAACGCCACGGTTTTTAATATCAATTATGTTGCTAACATTAGCGGCGCAGAATCGGCCGGCACTTATGCCGCGACGATTGTGTACACGGCGACGGCGAATTTTTAATAATTTCGTAACCCGTAACCCGTAACCCGTAATTTTATGAAAAGAATAATTTTTTTACTCACAATTTTAATCGGCCTAGCAGTCATCACGCCCGCCCGCGCGACAACTTTATCGCCGTTGATTTTGGAATACGAATTGGACCCGGGACAGGCGGAGACGCAGATGATCAAGCTTTATAATGAAACGCCGGATGATTTGTTGTTGAACGGCTACATTGAAGTTTTCACGCCGAGAGGCGAGAATGGCGAAGTCAATATTGTTCCGCCGACGGTCGCCAATCAAGCCGTCACTTGGGCGAAACTGCCGTTGAACTCCGTGGCTTTGAATCCGGATGAAAAAGCGCAATCGCCTTTGATTATCAGCGTCCCGAAAAACGCCCAGCCCGGCGGTTATTATTTGGCGGTCATGTGGGAAACGGCATCCGGTCCGAAAATCAAAAAGAGCCAAGTGGGAGTAAAAAGTCGAGTCGGCACATTGGTATTTTTGAAAGTGAAAGGCCAAGCAAAAGAAGAGCTGAAAGTTTTGGATTTAAAATTGACGGCGAATAAAAATTTTTACAGCAATTTGCCGGTGGATTTTACGGCGCGCTTGGAAAATTCCGGCAATATTCATTTACAGCCCCAGGGATTTTTAATAATTAAAGACGCGTTCGGCCGAGTCGTTGACACCGTTCAATTCAATCCGGACAAAGGCAATATCATGCCCCAGAGCGTCAAGCGGTTCGCGCTGGATTGGCAGGCGGAAAAAAACGGCGAGCAGAAAAGCGCTTGGCAAGCGTTAAAAAATGAAATCAGCCGATTCAAACTCGGCCGGTTTTCCGCGAAATTGGAGATTGAGTATGGCGACAGCCGGACGCGAATTAATTCGGAGGAAGTGAGTTTCTGGGTGGTGCCGTGGAAAGTGGTTTTAGGGATTTTGGGGTTGATTTTAGCGGTTGTAATAGTGAGGCGGTTATTACGGAGGAAGAAGTAATTTCTTTCTCCACGTCATCCCAGCGAAAGCTGGGATCCAGGGTGCTAGCGATTAACTTGGCAGAATAACATATGAAGGCGAAACGCTATTACATTTATATTTTAACTTAGCAAAAAATAATATTTCTTTAGTGATAATTTGGTATTAGTGATTAGCTTTTGCAAATCCTGGATCCCAGCTTTCCCTCCTTCGTCCCGATATTCATCGGGACTTCGGCAGGGCACGGCGCTGGGATGACGTATAGGGGGGAGGCGCAATGACGGGGGGGATTGTAAAATTGAAAATTTTTTATGAAGCGTTTATTTCTCACAATT
>CAZLRS010000075.1:0-2314 GCA_964562085.1 uncultured Gammaproteobacteria bacterium
CAAAAACTTGTTCAAAACGGAATTTTTAAACCGGCTGGATAAAATCGTTTATTTCAATCCCCTGACGCCGGCGGATTTGAAAAAAATCATCATTCTGGAACTGGAAAAATTAAACCGGCGATTAAGCGATAAAAAAATCAATTTGGAATTTACACCCGAGCTGATTGATTGGCTGGCGGAAAAAAGCGACGCGCCGAAACAGGGCGCCCGAGCCGTCAAAAAAATCATTCAGGAATTCGTGGAAACCAAACTCTCGGACGCGATTTTAGCCGATGCTATCGCGCCCGATGCCATTGTGCGTTTATCAATAAAAAATGGTATAATAGAAATGGAGTAAAGTTCATAAACTTTATAAATTTTCTAACTACCCTTGCCATGGCTGAATCAATCGCCGCCAGTTTAAATCAAGCCAAGGAAGCGTCGCGACAGCAAAACGAACAGGAAGAATCAAACAAAGAAAAAAATCCGATTCAAGAATCCGTCCAAACCGGCGCCAAACAAGGCAGTCGAGCAATTCTTACTTCGCTCTGGAGTTCGGTTTGGCTTGATTTCACGCTTTTATCTTTACTGGGACTGAACGCCTTTCTCTTCGCCTCCATAATGATGCCGAGCAAGGTCTGCCAATTCGGCGAAGACCATGTTATTGGCAAATTCATTTTAGACAAACAGTTGGCGAAATACGTTGAAATAATCATTTTAGCGGTTTTGGACGCGCTGGTCGCCTCCGTGGTTTTGTTTATTGTCTATGTTATCTACAAAATAGTTGACTGCTCAATGATGGGCATGGTCTGGGGTTTTGTTACTGGGGGCGGAGTTAAAGGAACGGTTTTGCAATGCATTAAGCCGTAATTAATAATATTCAAATAAAATGCAATTGGACTGGAAAAAAATCGGCATCATCGCCATGTTTGCAGTAGCCGTGTTTTTATTCGGCTTTTTTATTTATTATTTTTTCTGGCGCCCGATCGTGGGCACCGAACAGCCGGCTAACACCAATCAGCCAACCGCCAATGTCAACGGCCAATTGCCCGGCGCCGTCAATATCAACGGTCGGATGGTTTTTATCAACGCCAACACCGGCTTGCCGGAAACCGATGTTCCAGCCGGCCAGCCGAGCGACATCGCGCAAGGCGGTTTGACTAAAGCGACCATGCTGGCCGACGAGCCGTCCTATTACGCGGTTAAAAGTCCGACCGGCGAATTGATTTATTACAACCCCAACACCGGAAAATTTTACCGCGTCTCCGCCGATGGCAAAATTTCCGAATTCAGCAATAAAATTTTTCATAATGTTTCCGATGTCACCTGGTCCAATAATCGCGAAAAGGCGATTTTGGAATATCCGGACGGCGCCAACATTATTTATGATTTTCAAACCAACAAGCAAATCACTCTGCCCAATCACTGGCAAGAATTTTCTTTTTCCGCCAACGACCAACAATTGGCTTTCAAAAGCGTCGGCTTGGATGTGGAAAACAGATTTTTGTCAGTGGCGAAATATGACGGCAGCGGCGCCAGAACGCTGGAGGCAATCGGCGATAAAGGAAATCAGTTCGCCGTCAACTGGTCGCCCAATAATCAAATGGTGGCAACCTTCATTGAAGGCCGGGACGCGGAACGTTCCAATGTTTATTTTGTCGGCTTGAATAATGAAAATTTTAAATTAATGGTGGTGGAAGGGCGCGGATTCCAAGGCCAATGGTCAACCGCCGGCGACAAAATGATTTACAGCGTGTATAACAGCCAAAGCGATTACAAGCCCCAGCTTTGGGTTGCCGACGCTTCGCCCAGCGCCATCGGCGAAAATCGGCGCAAAATTGATTTGACCACCTGGGCGGATAAATGCGCTTTTGCCGACAATAACCGCGTTTTTTGCGCCACGCCGATAGATTTGCCAATCGGCGCCGCTCTTGACCCGAAAATCGCCAACACCTTGGCCGACCAAATTTATGAAATCAATTTGCAGACCGGCGCCAAAAAATTAATCGCTCTGCCGGAAGGCAATCATACCGTCGGCGAAATTATTGTCGGCGATGATGGGAATCTTTTCTTTACGGATAAAAATGATAATCGGATATATAAGATAAAGTTGTAAAATGAAATCACCCAACTACCTCAAATTCATCCTCCTTGCCTTAGCCGGCATTATTTTGCTTTATTTAGCGCTGGCGATTTTGGCAATGTCAAAAACACCAGTAGCTAAACTTTCATCATCGTGGACAAACAATTTAATTGAAAATAATCTGGTCACTTTTCTAAAACAAAACGCCGTGATCACGCCCCAAATTTATTCCGACTCGCCGGTTTTAGGCGC
>CAZLRS010000076.1:0-2290 GCA_964562085.1 uncultured Gammaproteobacteria bacterium
TTCGCTTCATCCCAAATTTCCAAACGGTCAAAGACCCCGGCGACAATCACGTTTTTTTTTCAAACCGGCAAACTGCCTTAAATATTCCGGCAAAATGATCCTGCCCTGCCTGTCAACTTCCACCTCCATCGCGCCCGCCAGCATAAAACGGGCGAAACCGCGGGCATTGGCTTTATTAATGGGCGAAGCGGCGATTTTCTGCGCCAGCTTTTCCCAATCTTTTTTCGGGTACAAAAAAAGACAGTTGTCTAAACCTCTGGTTACAACTGCCTTCTTGAGCTCACTGCGAAAACGAGCCGGAACGGCCAATCTGCCCTTAATGTCAACGTTATGAGAAAATTGACCGACAAACATAAAAGTAAAAGATTTAATAAAATGCCGACAAGCATATTTGAATGATTAATAACGATTTCTTGGGCCACAACTTATACCCCACTTTTCCCCACTTTTCACCTTTCATCATTTATTTTACGCCACTTTAATCCACCCGTCAACACTCAGGCAAATATTTTTTTAATTAAAAAAATGGCTTATTTTAAGCCACTTTATTCCAATATTTGCAAGCTAAGTGGATAACTGGTGGATAAATAAAAGACACATTTACATTTTTTTCGGTCGTATGTTATCCACAGACGAAAAGCTGTTAGTATTTAACCGCAAGCTTATAGCTTATAGCTGTTAGCTTTTAGGATAAAAATAAAAAAAACCCTAAAAGCTACAAGCTAACAGCTAAAAGCTTATCCCTATAATATGGCAAAACAATGCTCCCCTTTTTCGCCTTTTTAATTTTCTTAGCCAAATTCTCCACCAAGTCGTTTTGATTTTTAAATTCATTCAGTTTGATGCCGGCAATCGGTAAATTCCAAGCAAAAGCCAAAGCGTTAGCCGTAGCAACTCCGATTCTTAAAGCCGTGAACCCGCCCGGGCCGGCAACCACGCCAATGCCCTTAATTAACTCCGGTTTAGCTTTATTAATTTGTAAAATCTTATCTACTCCGCTTAAAAGCCGTTCCCCTTGCCGTTTCTCCCCTTTCATTTCCTTAACCGAAAAATCCCGTCCGCTTCGGGCGAGAATGATTTGAGTTATTTCTGGATTGGCAGTGTTAATGATTAAAAACATTTTATTTCATGCTCTAGGTTTTATTCGTCTTATCCACCACAATCAACCCTTTGCCTTCTAATAGGTCATACAAAAATTTATCCGTCACGTCGCGCCGGTACTGAAAATCGGCTTTAGACATCAGCGTATAATTTATCGGCTGGCCAAGCTCTTTTTCAAATCCATTAATCAAATTCAAAAATTTCCGCCGATTCACCGAACCGACCACCAGCAAATCAACCGGCGCATTCGGCCGGCTCACAAAAATGCCGGAAAGCAGGAAAAAGCTGATATTGCCGACTTTTTCCACTTTCTGCACCAAGGATTGCTCCAAAATCAACTGCGCCTTGATTAAAAGCGCCCTTAACTCATCAATAAAAACAAAATTATTGTTCAGCTGGTAATATCGTTTATTGTCCTTTAATTCCTTTTCCACTTCTTTCTCCAAATCCTTTTTCGTGTAGGAATTGACAATGCCGATGCTTTGCAGATTGTTAAGCTCGCGCCGGATCGCGTTCAGATTGATTTCCAGCCGGCGCGTGAGCTCGCGGACATAAAAAAAACTGCCCGGATTATTCAAGAACAGGCGTAAAAGCGCAACTCTGGTTTTTGAACCAAATAAGTGTTCAAGCATATGCTCCATTAAAACATTTAATTTCGTAATGCGTAACCCGTAACGTGTAACGCATAAATTAATTGAGGGCTCGTAATTGGTAACTGGTAACTCGTAAAATGACAAGCTGGACGCAGGTATATCAATTATTGTATAATATTATCATCTAACTTGTAAACCCTTCGGCTTATGGCGCAATTTTCCGCCAGAATCGCCAAACTACTCCTTGAGTCCGGCAAACAATCGGTCGCCGGCGACGCTTTTATCGCTCACGAGGACCGCGAAGCCATGCAAAAGCTAGGCGAGATTCTCGGCATTTTGGAATTGTTCGCTTTGCCGGAAGATTTTGTCAACGGCTTTTTTGAAATCATTTCCGATCTGAAAACCGAATATTATCTGCCTCCTTTGGAAGTTGACGGCGGAGTGGAAAAAAGATTTGAAGAATGCCTGCAACGGGCGAACCGCCGCTTGGATAAATTGATTCAGGCATCGCCGTTCAAAATTGACTTGCAAAACATCAATGTTTTGATTGGCTTGATTCACCGACAAAGAATTTTTCTGGCGCAAATCGGCACAAC
>CAZLRS010000077.1:0-2276 GCA_964562085.1 uncultured Gammaproteobacteria bacterium
GTCCAGGGAATCGGCGGCGGTCGGGAGTCGGCCATTCGCGCCTTAAATGCGAATAATTTAATCGTTTCTTCAATTAAAGATATTACGCCGGTGCCGCACAACGGTTGCCGCGCCAAGAAACCGAGACGCGTTTAATATTATAATTTTTTTAAGATAATGCCAAAAACAGATACACAATGTAAAAAATGCCGCCGCGCGGGTGAAAAACTTTTCTTAAAAGGCGAAAAGTGCAGTACGGCGAAATGCCCCATGGTCAAAAGAAATTTTGTCCCGGGCATGCATGGCAATAAAGGTCCGGCTCGGCTGACAAACTACGGTACGCAGTTGAAAGAAAAGCAGAAAGCCAAACGGATTTACGGTTTGCGGGAAAAACAGTTTGCCAATTATTTCGGTAAGGCCTTGAGCAAAACCGGCAACACCGCGGAATGGGCATTTAAATTTTTAGAAAGCCGATTGGATAACACTGTTTATCGGCTGGGTTTCGCGGATTCGCGGCAAATGGCGAGGCAGTTGGTCAATCACGGCCATTTTAGAGTTAATGGCAAAAAAGTTGACGTGCCGTCTTATCAAATTAAAACCGGCCAAGAAATCGATTTGTCCGACAAGAGCAAAAAAATGAAAGCGTTTGAAAATATCAGCCAGAAATTGGAGAATAAGAAAAAAGATTTGGCGCCTTGGCTAAGCTTGGATGCGCCGGCGATTAAGGCCAAAGTGACCGGCGCGCCGAAATTGGGCGATGTGGAAATGAATATCAACTGGCGCGTTATCGTTGAATTTTATTCTAAATAAATTAAATTTTAATCAAATAAGCTAATAATCAAGTTAACCGGCCGTCGGCCGGTTAAGGAGGAAAAAATTATGCAAAACATTTCTTTACCCAAAAAGTTTTTAGCGGAAACGATTGAAAAAGGCAAGCGCGCCAAAGTGATTATTGAACCGTGTTTTCCCGGCTATGGCATCACTTTGGGCAACGCTTTAAGGCGCGTGCTTTTGTCTTCTTTGTCCGGAGGCGCGGTGACGGCCGTCAAGATCAAAGGCGTCCAGCATGAATTCAGCGCCGTTAAAAACATCAAAGAAGACGTGGTTGATATTATTTTGAATCTGAAAAAGATCAGAGTTAAAGTTTATTCCGACGAACCGGTGGTTTTGAAGCTTAAAGCTAAAGGCGACAAAGTCGTCACGGCCGGCGAGATTGAAAATTCCGTTGACGCGGAAATTTTAAATAAGGATGCGATTATCGCCACCGTTACTGATGCGGATACGACTCTGGAAATGGATTTGACTGTGGCGAAAGGCATCGGTTATTCAATGATTGAAGATCGCCCGCGAAGCGTGGATATCGGCGAGATTCTGGTGGATTCAATTTTCACGCCGGTTAAAAGCGTCGGCTTAAGCATTGAACCGACTCGCGTCGGCCAAAAAACCGACTTTGACCGGATTGTTTTGGATATTGAAACCGACGGCACGATGACGCCGGAGGAAGCGACGCAAAAAGCGGGTGAAATTTTGGTTAATCAATTCAGCTGGATTATGGAAGGCGGTCAAAAAGAAATTTCGGAAGTTGATATTGAAGCGCCGGTAATTTTGCCGGAAGGGGAAAAAGTTGAAGCGACCGAGACAAAAGAAGCGGAAGAAGCGGTTGAAGAAACTGAAGAAGAGGAAAAAGACGCCAAGCCGAAAAAACGCGGCCGGCCGAAAAAATCGGAAACCGCCGAATAATTCAAAGAAGCAATAAATTATGAGACATCAGAGAAAAGGAAAAACTTTGGGCAGAAAAAAAGCGCCGAGAGAGGCCATGTTAAGGAGCTTGGCGACGTCTTTTATCATTTATGAAAAAATCAGAACCACCGAAGCCAAGGCCAGAGTATTGCGGCCGATTGCGGAAAAGCTGATTACGACGGCTAAAAAAGATACCTTGCACAATCGCCGGCAGGTTTTAAAAACGGTTTATTTGGCCGGTGCGGCGAAAAAACTTTTTGAAGTGATTAGTCCGAGATTCCAAGAAAGAAAAGGCGGTTATACCAAAATTGTTAAAATCGCGCCCAGAAAAAATGATGGCGCGAAAATGGCGATTATTAAATTAGTTGATTAAATTTTATGAAAATAATTGAACGGAAAATTCATCAGATTGACGCCGACGGCCGGCCGCTTGGCCGATTAGCCGTGGAAATCGCCATGCTTTTGCGCGGCAAGAATAAAGCGTCATTTTTACCGAATTTGGACGCGGGCGACGCGGTTGAAGTTGTCAATGGCGCCAAAATCAAATTTACCGGCCG
>CAZLRS010000078.1:0-2249 GCA_964562085.1 uncultured Gammaproteobacteria bacterium
AAAACGAATAAAATAGCCCTTCTGGCTATCTCCTATGGGTAACGACCCTCCGGCATTTTCCCCCTATGCCGCGAGGGTCTTTTTATTTTTCTTCGCCTTTAAGGCGAAGAAAAATAATCCTCCGAAGCTCCGAGCGAATAGCGAGGAGCGAAGGAGGATTATGACCTATGACTCCTCCAAAATCTGCTTCATTTTTCTAGAAACATTTTTCGGAATATCAACAATAATTTCAACCAAGTGGTCTCCCCGACCGCGGGACTGCAATCTCGGCACGCCTTTATCTTTCAAGCGGAATTGAACCCGGCTTTGCGTGCCTTCGGGAATGTTCAATTTGACCGGCCCGTCAACCGTTTCCACTTCAATCTTATCGCCCAAAATCGCCTGCTTCAAAGAAATATGCCGGCAAGAAAAAATATCATTATTGCGCCGTTCAAGATTCTTGTGCGACTTGACGCGAATAGTAAGGTATAAATCGCCAGCCGTTCCTTTCGGCGCCGGCTCGCCTTTGCCGGAAAATTTAATTGCTTGGCCGTTTTCAATGCCGGCGGGAATTTTCACTTTAATCCTTTCCGAGCCATGGACAATGCCGGCGCCATGGCATTGGGTACATTTTTTTTCAAAGGTCTTGCCCTCGCCATTGCAATGCGAACAAACCGATTGCGTTTGAAACGCGCCCAAAATTGTTTGCTGGACTCGGCTCACCGAGCCGGAGCCGTTGCAGGTTTTGCAAGTGGAAATCTTGGAACCCGGCTCGGCGCCGTTGCCGCCGCACCGGTCGCATAAAATTTGTTTATTCAACTCAATGGTTTTATCCGCGCCAAAAACCGCTTCCGCAAAATCCACGTTCAATGCCACTTCAATATCTTCGCCTCGCTCCCGCTTCCGACCGCGTCCGCCTTGAGCGCCCCCGAAAAAACTGCCGAACATTTCGCCGAGGTCGCCGGCATCGCCAAAATCAAAATGGACATTGCCTTGGGAAAATCCGCCGCCAAAAGGATTGGCGCCTTGCGCGCGCGCGAAATCTTGATAACTAAAACCGCTCGGCCCTTGGCCGCCGGCAAAGGCCGACCCGAATTGGTCGTATTGTTTTCGCTTTTCCGCATCGCCGATGGTCTGATAGGCCTCGTTGATTTCTTTGAACTTATCGGCGTTACCGCCGCTTTTGTCCGGATGATGCTGGTGCGCCAAACCGCGGAAGGCCTTTTTAATGTCTTCCTGGCTGGCGGATTTATTCACGCCTAAAATGTCGTAGTAATCTTTGGGCATTTATAATTTAATAAACAAATTATCAATTACTAATTTATTTTTTTACTTCTTCATATTCCCCTTCCACGGGCTTGTCCGCCGAAGCTTTAGCGGAGGCGGATTCGTCGGTCTGCGGTTCGGCTGGCTGGCCTTGCGGCTGCTGATACATCGCCGCGCCGACTTTTTGAATCGCTTCGCTTAAGGCATCGTAATTTTTCTGAAGCAAATCCTTGTCTTCGCCCTTAACCGCGTTTTTCAAGTCCTCGGTCTTATCCATAATTTCCTTCCGCGCGTCCGCGCCCACTTTATCGCCCGCGTCTTTCAAAGTTTTCTCCACCGTGAAAATCAAACCCTCCGCCTGATTTTTCAAATCAATCAAATCCTTTTTCTTTTTATCTTCCTCGGCGTGCGTCGCCGCTTCTTGTTTCATTTTTTCAATTTCATCTTTGGATAAGCCGGACGAAGCGGTGATGGTAATATGCTGTTCCTTGTTCGTCGCCTTATCTTTCGCTTTAACATTTAAAATGCCGTTGGCGTCAATGTCAAAGGTAACTTCCACCTGCGGGACGCCTCTCGGCGCCGGCGGAATGCCGTCCAAAATAAATTTGCCCAAGGTCTTATTATCACCCGCCATCGGCCGTTCGCCTTGCAAGACATGAATTTCCACCGCCGGCTGATTATCGGCCGCCGTGGAAAAGGTCTGCGACTTGGAAGTCGGAATCGTGGTGTTACGTTCAATCAACGGCGTCGCCACTCCGCCCAGGGTCTCAATGCCTAAAGTCAACGGCGTCACATCCAAAAGTAAAACATCTTTCACGTCGCCTTGCAAAACGCCGGCTTGCACCGCCGCGCCCAACGCCACGACTTCATCCGGATTGACGCTGATGTTCGGCTTCTTGCCGAAAAATTCTTCCACTTTTTTCAAAACCAAAGGCATTCTCGTCATCCCGCCGACTAAAACAATTTCTTCAATATCTTTGGTTTCCATATTAGCGTCTTTCAGC
>CAZLRS010000079.1:0-2214 GCA_964562085.1 uncultured Gammaproteobacteria bacterium
AGACACGAGAGTTCAATTATTGATATTTTCGGCCAGACCACGGAGAAAAAAACGAAAATCGACCAAGAAAAAATGTTTCCCAATGTCGTGTCCGGCGCCATCAGCGAAAAAGACAGCTTGCTATTCTGCAATGACGCGATTTTAGAATACCTCTCGCAAAATGAATTGCTGGAAATCATCACGGAAAATCCCGCTGAAACCGCCATTCATCAATTGGAACAATCGCTTGAAACGCAAGCGGAAAATAATAATTTTTACGCCATTATCGTCCAGCCGGAACCGGAAGCGAACAAAGAGCCGGCTATTTATCAGGAAAGAGCGTCCAGCGTCAAAGCGAAGATAATAATGGCGGAAAAACCGGAACTGCCCTCCCAGCATTCCATTGACAAACTGATTGACACGCAAGCCAACACCGAAAAATACCTCACTCCGTCAATAATTCCAAATTGGCAAAAAGTGATACTTTTAATTTGGCTAGGCGTTAAAAAAACCGGCAGATTGGCGGGCAAATGGCTGGCGATACTCACCCAAGAACTTTTAAAGTTAGCGAACGAGCTTTTCCGCCTCATTAGAAAAAAATTACCGCTCATCGCTTCGGCCGCCAAAGATGGCGGCAAGGAACTGATCGCCGAGCCGAAAACATTCGCCAAAAATCTTTCACGCCAATCCGCTTCCCTCGCCCAAAACGCGATTCAAAAAGCAACCGAATTTGATTATCATAAATTCATTCCGAACAACAGCTTGCCCGGCCAAGGCCTGGCGGAAAAAATTAGTAATTGGCTGAACTGCCAGATAGAAAAATTCGTCGGCCTGAATAAAATCCAAAAAATTCTTTTAATCGCCGCCTTCGCTTTGATTTTCTTTTTCAGTCAAAGCATTGTTTGGCGCGGGCAAAATGATAGCGCCGTTTCCACCGGTTCCGTCGCCGAAATAATGAAACAGATTGAAGACGCGGTCAATACCGCCGGCGCTCAAAATATTTTCAATGACGAAATCGGCGCGCAGGTCTCCCTGGCGAAAGCCGACGAATCACTGGCGCAATTGCCGAAAAAAATGAAATATAAATCATTCCGAGAAGACATTGGCAAAAGAATCGCCGACTTGAAACAGCTGTTGCAAAAAGTCGCCTATCTGCAAAATCCGCTGGTGATTTCCGACTTGGCCAACAAAAATGCCAGCGCCCAAACCGCCGGCCTGGCGAAAATCGGCAACGTACTTTTTGTTTTTGACCAGCAAAATAAAAATTTAAACAAAATTGACATCAACCAAAAACAGGTTAACAACGTCCCCCTGGCCGGCGCCGTCGACAATGTTAAAAAAATTGTTGCCCTGGACGATAAAAATATTTTGATTTTAAACGGCGATAAAGATTTTTATAAATATAGCTTAAACACCGGCTCTACCACCAAAGCGCTGACTGCCGGCGGCGCGGTTAAAGATTTCACCGCTTACGGCGGAAAACTTTACACTTTACAGCCGGATAAAAATCAAATTTACAAGCACTTCCCTGCCGGCGGCGGATTCAACGCCGGCAGCGCTTGGCTCAAGGCCGGCGTCGATATTAAATCAGCGGTGGCGATTGCGGTTGACGGCGGAATTTACGCGCTTAAAGACAACGGCGAAATCCAATATTTTGAAACGGGCAAAGCCAAAGAAACCAGCTTCTCGGTGATTGATCCGGCCATCAGCCAACCAATACAAATCCACAGCGAAATGGAATCAAATTATGTTTACGTGCTTGACCCGAAAAATCAACGATTGGCGGTGTTTGAAAAAAAAGGCAACCTAAAAATCCAATATACCTCCAAAGAATTCAATGATTTGAAAGCGATGGCTGTCGCGGAAAAAGAAAAAAAAATTTACGTCTTGAACGGCAATAAGGTTTTATTGATAGAAATAAACTTTTAAATCAAACAAAAAATTCCCCCCTCAATACGGGGGGGAATTTTTTATCGCGCAATAATTATTTTAAATTCACCGTCGCGCCAGCGGTTTCCAACGCTTTTTTGATATTTTCCGCTTCTTCTTTTTTCACGCCTTCTTTCACCATCTTCGGCGCGCCATCAACCAAATCCTTGGCTTCTTTCAAGCCCAATTCGGTCACGGCTCTCACCGCTTTAATCACGGCGATTTTGTTTTCGCCGGAAGCGGTTAATTCAATGTCAAAACTGTCTTTTTCCTCAACAGCTTTAACCGGGCCGGCGGCAACCGCCA
>CAZLRS010000080.1:0-2201 GCA_964562085.1 uncultured Gammaproteobacteria bacterium
CCTAGTTATCCCTTTAAGATTTATAGTTTGGATGAGGCCGTTTATTCTTGTATGGCGCAACCGAGCGTTATTTCTTCAAGCGGTGGAGTAATATATACGAATCAAATTGTTGATTGTGTAGTACAGTTAATAAAAAAATCTGATGATGGCACGAAGGCAGAAATAAAGGCATTGGTTCAAAAGCGTATGCGCGAAGAAGCATGGGACAGAATGAAAGATGAAATAGCAAAACAGATGGGTGGCGCGTTTAGAGTGGCTTTGAGCGAATTTTCCAAAGCGCTGGCTTATGACACCGCCACCTGGATCGCATCCGGCGGAAAAGGCCAACAGCCATTATTTATCACCGAGGGTTGGGGCGCGTATTTGAAAAATGAAGTGGACCAAGGCGTCGGATTTTTTATTGACAATTTAAGCGAACGCTGGGGAGTTGATTTGTGCGAGCCGGAGTTTGGCGTCAAAATCGGCATAGAGCTCGGCATTAATTGGCAGAATCGGCCGAAAGCCAGATGTTCTTTCACTAAGCTGGCCGCCAATTGGCAGGAAGCGGTGCAAAATCCGAATTTCGCTTTTGAATACAACACCGCTTTGCGTCCTGGAGAAAATGATATTTCTTCGTATTTAATCATTCAATCCGATGTGTATCGGTTTGCCGAGAGCAAGCTTTTCACGGCGGCGACCGATAAAACCATCAGCGAGGGTTTTAAAAGCGTGACCAATGAACTCGAAAAGGTTCTGACTCCAGGCACGATGGTGCGGGAAATGGCAAAACAAACAATAGTTGAACAGCCCATAGCAACGAGAAATATTTTTACCGGCACAATGTGGGATTTTGTGGAGACCTTTTTGAATAGTTTAATCGGGAAATTATTGCAGAATTTAATGTCCGGCTTTTTTTCCAGCAGTGGCGGCGGTAGCAGTTCAAGCGGTTATAGTTATGACATCTATAATCCCGACGCCGGTCCGGATTCCGGCGGCAAAGAGGCGGCCGAGGCCAGATATTTGAATTTGAAAGAAGGCGAATTCAAAATCGGCGGACCTTACAATATTTTAACCAAACTTGTCCAGTGTTCGGATTCGGCCAAGAGCAATCTCGGTCCGACTGACTGCGTCATTGACCAAAATGTTTCCGACGCCATCGCCAAAAAGACCTTGGTCAAGGATTTATCTCTATCAATCAGAAATCGGCCGTTCGCGCCATACATTGTCACGCCGGATATGTATCAGACGGCATTCACTTTGCGCGACATCATAATTTTAAGAAAATACCGCATTGTGCCGGTCGGCTGGGAAATCGCGGCCAAATACATTAATCAAGTTGACGCTAATAAGGTCTACACTTTGAACGATTTGATGGCATGTTTTGACCCGGATGATGAATTTAAATCAACCAACAGTTTTGTCGGCGATTGGTGCAAGGGCTTGGTTGACCCGTACTGGGTTTTGAAGGCGCCGGAATTATTCTGCCGGCGCGAGGGTTACGGTCCGCAAAACACTTTTGCCGAAGAGCAGGACGATTCCATCAGCCGAAATACTTATTGCGCCGATGAACAGCAGTGCATCAAAGAAAATGACGCCGGCAACTGTATCGCTTACGGCTATTGCACGGAAGAGCAAAGAACTTGGGATTTCAACGGCAAAAAATGCGACCCGCGCTACAACACCTGCCAGACCTACCAATCGCGGACTGGCGGAGCGGTTTCTTATCTCGCCAACACTTTGGATTATCGCAATTGCAACGCCAATAACGTTGGTTGCAAGTGGTATAGCGATTGGCTTGATTTGGTGGAAGATGGAGAAGGTAAATATGTTTGGACAGAGGGGAAAAAAATTTATTTTGACCGCGATGTCAATGCGTGCGAATCAGCCAATGCCGGTTGTGATGAATTTATCCGCGTCAAAGCCGGTTTGGGCAGTAATTTAGTAATCAATTCGGGATTTGAAGATGGTGATGGTGATGTTTTTGACGGCTGGGAGATGAGCACTTACACGAATACGACTGCCAAGAGAGACACCGCAAAAAAACATAGTGGCAATGATTCAATTATTTTAAGCAATCTTGCCAGCGATACTACGCCGCGGGCATATAGAGCTAAAAAAATAATAACTTTATCAGCCAATAGAAAATATATTTTATCCGCCTGGATTTATGCCGATGAAAAAGTGGACGCCAGAGTTGATTTTGGCGATAGTAGTGTCGGAGA
>CAZLRS010000081.1:0-2191 GCA_964562085.1 uncultured Gammaproteobacteria bacterium
GAATAAAATCGGTTCAATAAAATACGCTTTCCAAATTCCGGCCGCTTCTCTTAAATCCGGCGAGACCAAAATCGCCACCGTGGCGAAAAATAAAAAAGCCAGCGTCGGCCAAAAAAACGGATTGCGCCGGAAACCGCGCCAATCAATTTGTTTTTTGATTAAAAGCGCGCCGAATAAAATCAGAATCATCGCCTCCAACAGCGTGAACGGAATGCCGAACAAATCAAAGCGAATTAAATAGCTGGGTAAAAAGGCGACAATAATATAAATCGCCCAGTCGGCGCGCGCGAGAGAGAGATATAAGAATAATAGAGAGTAGATTAAGATTATGAAAATCATATTATTTATACTTCGCCATTTCCGTAATTGTCGCCTTGGAAATTCCCTTCAACCAATACAGTCCCCAGAAATAAATTATCAAGCCGACTAAAATCAAGACGGCTAAATTTTGGCCTTGAATCAGATACAGAACGCCGGTCATAATTAAGCTGGCAATCAGGGCTTTCGCGGCCGTTTTTAATTTAAGCGACGTACCGGCGCATTTTTTTAAGACATAGAAAGCGGAAACCGCGATAATCAATTCGGTTAAGACCGTAATCACGGCCGCCGCCCAATAAGCGTAGCGCGGAATGAAAATGAAATATAAAACCAGAGCCAGCGCGGCGTCAAAAATATAAAATTTGACCATTTTTTTCTGTTGTTCGCAGGCGACAATCGCGTAGCCGAATAGCGCGCCCAGATAAATGGCGCCGGTGGCGAAAATTAGAATTTTCAAAATGGCGCCGGAAATCGCGAATTCCGGACCGGCGACAAACACCATGATTTTTTCGCCCAGCACGACCGTGGCCGCGACCATTGGCAGGGTGATGATAATCAAGAAGTCAAAAGATTTTTGCAGGATGGCATTGAACAGAGTTTTATTGAGCGTGAAAAAATTAGTCAGAAGCGGAAGAATCAGGCCCAGGAATAAATAGGGCAGTTGAATTAAGACCTCCAGCACTTTATAACTCGCGCCGTAAATTCCGACTTCGTTTTGGGGTCGAAAAAAAGACAGAATAATCGTATCGGCGCGGAAATAAACCAGAGTCAAAGAAATCGTTATTGCTAACGGCCAGGAAAAATGGAGAATATCGCCCCAAATTTTTTTATCAAATGCGAATTTGATCGGGAAATACTTTAAGGCGGCGCGATAAAGGACCAAAAAATTAATCAGATTGCCGGCGATCACGGCGCCCAAAATAAAAAGCAGATTTTTTTCAAACGCCACCGCTAGCCAGACGCCCGCCAATAAAATCAGCCGGCCCCAAATTTCCGCCATCGCGGTTAAAGCCATGTTCATTTTTTTCTGGAAGACGCTCACTAAAACCGATTGCATGGCGATTAATAAAAACGACAAGCTGATGAGGGTGATGCCCTGCTTGATGAGGAGCGAGTAAGGCATGAACCAAGCGAGAACGGCGGCCAAGCCGAGAAAAATCAAGGCGGAAAAAAATCTTAAAGCGAAAATATTATTAAAGATTTTTTTCTCATCGGCGCCGGGTCGGGAAATCATCTGGGTGGTCGCCATTTGCAAGCCGAAATCGGCCAGCACGCCGAAGAACTGCATAAAAGCGATGGCAGTGGTGAAATAGCCGTAGCCGGTCTGGCCAAGATAGCGGGTCATCAGCCCGATGGTGAGCAAGCCGAGAACCGTGCCCAAGGTTTTACCGATGATTTGGTAAATGGTGTTTTTCGCGACGCGGGAAAATAGAGACATATTTAAGCAAGTTCAAAATCCAAATTTCAAATTTCAAATCAATGCTTTAAATCCAAAATTCAAAATTTTATTTATTTGAGCTTTGAATTTGATTTGACCTTTGACATTTGAGCTTTGAATTTTATGATATTATCCTATCATTTTTCCGTTATTTTTTCAATTTTTTTCTAAGCGAGGCGCGCGGCTATTGACTTTTGAATTTAGATGTGCTATACTGATTACAGAAGGTGAAATTTGGAAGATAAAATTTTCTCAACCTTATCCCCTAAATATTATAACGGGGAATTAAAAACGCATCGCGTGCAAAAAAATGGAAAGAAGCAACAGGAAGGTGAATTTCTTTCCATTTTGTTGTTTATAAGAATCTTCTACAAGGAAGATTTTTTTAATTTCCCCTCCTTTCCAAGGAGGGGTCGAGGGGAGAAAATTTTATCT
>CAZLRS010000082.1:0-2160 GCA_964562085.1 uncultured Gammaproteobacteria bacterium
AAAATAATAAACTGCCTTATCGGCAGTCCGCCGAAGAGGCGGAATAAAAATAAAATTATGCCTGCCGCGCCACCTCCCAATTTACCTTTACAAAACGATCCCGCGGGAGATAATTTTTCCGAAGCGAATATGGATGTAAGCAATAACCCTACGCCCATGGAAGGATCAGGGCCGCCGGTGGCGGAGGAGCCTTCTCGTTTGGCTGGGGCGCCAATACCTGTGGGAGAACAGGCGAGCCGCGTGATGCCCCCTGAATATCGGGGCAGCGGAGGAACGCGCGTCTCGCTTCCGGATGCTGCTTTGCCAGTTGCGTCTAACGCTTTGCGGGATGCGAAAAAACCATTTTTGTCAAAAAAGATTGGGATTATTTTAATTATTTTGATTGTAGCCGGCGGCGGTATTTTTACTTATTTTAATTGGTTTAAAGGTTCTCGCGCAATCGTGCCTTCGCCTCTTACGCCGGACATGCTGCCGATTATGCCTGAAGCCGCTGACAGTGTTCCAGAATCAGGCAATCAGATTGATCAAGATGGCGATGGCTTAACTGATCAAGAGGAAGAGGCTTTGGGCACTAATTTGGCAGATAGCGATTCGGATCTTGACGGTCTGCCGGACGGCTGGGAAAAAAATAGTGGTTTAAATCCTCTTGACCCAGGCGACAGCAAACAAGACCCGGATGGCGACGGCTTGGACAACGCGAATGAATATTATTACCACACCGATCCTTTCCAGTTAGACACGGATGGCGATTCTTATAATGATGGCGCGGAAGTGGAAAATGGTTATGATCCGGCCAAACCAGGCGCGAAATTGGAAACAGCGGCGCCAGCTCAAGAACAGCAAGGAGCTTCAACCAGTCCAGCGCAAAGAGATAAAATGCGCAAAAACGATCTGGAAGCCTTGGCCGTTGCTTTGGAATTATATTATGAAGACCGCGGATTATTTCCAGGCAGCCTCGGCGAGCTTGTTCCTGATTATGTGATTAAAGTCCCCCAAGATCCTAAATCTCCACTTTCCAATTATCAATATCAAAAAATCTCAATTTCTGCTTATGAGCTTGCGGCGAATATTGAAAGCGATGATGACCCTGAGGATTTAAGCGATGGGATTTTAGATCATTTATATAAAATAAAAGTTAATGGGGAATAGATGGTGTTTGATTTTTGCAACTTAACGTCGGCTGAAATAGAAAAAAAATTTTTCCAGAATATCGCGGAGCGTGTTTTAAAAAATAAGTCCGCTTTAGATAATTTTGAAATTAGTTTAGCGCTTTTGGATGATCTGGAAATTCAAAAAATTAACAGCCGGTGCCGCGGCAAGAATAAGCCGACCGATGTTTTGTCTTTTAATCTTGGGCTGGGTTTGGCGGAAATTTTTATTTGTCCAGAGCAGGCTATGCTGCATGCAAAAAAGTTAGGGCATCCCTTGGAGAGAGAATTGAGCCTCCTTTTTGTCCATGGTCTTTTGCATGTTTTAGGTTATGATGATGAAGACGCGACCGAACGAAAAAAAATGTTTAAAGAGCAGAGTGCGATTTTAAAGCAAATATTGTGAAATTATGTTGTTCAATCTGAAAAAATTAGGCCGCAGCTTTTACTATGCCTCTCGCGGCATTTATGTTACTTTTCGGAAAGAGCAAAATTTTCGGATTGGAACCTTTTTGAGTTTAATTGTTATTTTTTTTATGATATACTACAAGGTAGCGTCAGCCGGAAAAGTGATCCTGATTTTAACAATTATCGCGGGCTTAATTTTGGAAATTTTGAACACGATCCTGGAAAAAATAGTGAATATTTTAAAACCGCGCGTTCATCCTTACGCCCAGGTAATTAAAGATATGATGTCAGGCGCGGTTCTCCTTGCTTTTCTTGCTTGGTTGGTGACGATTTATCTTATCTTCCGCCCCTATGTTTTTAAATAAAAAAATAAAAAATTTTATCCGCTATGTCCAAACAAGAAATTATCGCCGGGATTGATATCGGCGCGACGAATGCGCGCGTGATTATTGTCCAAAGGCGGGGCCCCGAAGAAGAGCCTCAAATTTTAGGCATCGGCGAGGCGCCTTCTTTTGGGATGCGCAAGGGCATGGTTGTGGACGCGGACGAACTCGTGACCAGTATTTCTTCCGCCCTGGAAAAATCCGAAAGAATGGCGGGATTG
>CAZLRS010000083.1:0-2081 GCA_964562085.1 uncultured Gammaproteobacteria bacterium
ATAAATCGTTGCAGAGCGTCATGCCGATCCTTGTTTGCCTTGACCGCCTGCAAAACAAAACTGGCGAGCCGGTTGGCATAATTGTTTTTTGCTTTAACAATCATATCCGCCTTGTTGAATTTGGAACGGATGTCTGACATCCGCTCTCCCTGCTCAAAATACTGGTGCGGCGTCTCCGAAGAAACATTGTCCAAGTATTCTTTCAAAGGTCCGAAATACCTGTTGCCAAACTCCTCCAATAAAAGCCGCGTTTTGGCGCGATGGTAGCGAAAACGAAAGATCTGGCGATGAGCCATGGTCACCACCTCCACCATATCCTGCGGCTTGTACATCTTAATCGCCCAAGGCCTCATTCTTTCAAACCGGCACAAACTTTTATACTGCTCCACCCAGCCGGAAAGCGTTTGCGGATCAGGCGCCACCTTAAACTTTTGCTTCACGAACGAGCAGGTCTGCTGGAAATTAAATCCTAAATTATAATAGTTTAAACATTCAATAACCAAGTTAAGCGGAAACTTTCTGCCTTTCACGTCCTGGGCGGTAAAAACGCGGCCGCATTCTTCATTTCGGCACAGATATAATTGCACGGCGCCGAGTTGGTTTTTCCTCAGCCCTCTTTTAACGAATTTGTTTGACTGACAATAAGGACAGGCCTCTGCGGCCCGGGATTCAGCGATGTTTATATTTTTATTACCTATTGGCATACTCGACAGTTTAAGTGTTTTAATTTAAAAAACTGTATTGGATTTAGTTGTTTTTTAAAAGCTTGACAGACTTCTTCAATTTGCTATCATAATAATAGTTTTACAGAACGCCTCGCCTAATCGCGGGGCGGTTTTTATTCCCTTATTTTTTTCGAGAAGGTCCTTAATTTTACCCCAATCTAAGTTCCAACCTAAATGTTTCTGGGCGTAAAACATGTTAGCGCCATCGATATATACTTTAACTTTCGATTTCTCAATCATATTTCGGGTTTCAATCATTTAAATTTATTTTGGTTTTGAACTTTGGAATTTGGATTTATTCATATCACGTCATGTCATAACTTTAACCTCTAAAAATATCGCAAGTTCTACCGATTTTCTAGTTGATTATTGCCATTCGTGAGATGGATTTTCCGTATTTTTGACATATTTTATTCTGTTGGCGTCTCAACAACGGGTGCGGCTGGAGCAGATTCCACAACCGGAGCAGGGGCGTTTTCAGCTGGCGCAAGTGGGGCTGACTCCACGACGGGCGCTGGTTCTGCTGGCGCGTTAACACCTGACGTTAAATCGGGCTCTCTAACGTCAGGTGTTGTCGAGGGCTCCGCAGGAGCCGGCGGAGGCGGCAAAACAGCCGGCGCTGGCGC
The DNA here is from genome assembly GCA_964562085.1 of uncultured Gammaproteobacteria bacterium. Lineage (GTDB taxonomy): Bacteria > Patescibacteriota > Patescibacteriia > 2-01-FULL-39-33 > 2-01-FULL-39-33 > CAZLRS01. The sequence continues at coordinate 1,352 of CAZLRS010000083.1, forward strand.
TGGCGGCGCATTAACCCCTGACGTTAAATCGGGCACCCCAACGTCAGGGGTTGGCGCTGCCGGCACGGTCAAAACCGAAGAATTTTTCTCTAACAAAGATTTAAATTCATCGCGAGTGACACAAATATCGTCAACGCACAATTGATTGGTGGTTAATTTGCCGGTAATGATTTCCTGTAAGCGGGCAATGCCGTTTTCCAGAATCAGGCCCAATTGAGCTAAAACCTGCTTTATTTTCGCCTCCAGCCAAGGCGTTGGCGTTTCCGGGCCAAGGCCTCCTTCAGAGTTAAACTCTGTAACGCCCAGGAGCGATTTTAAGGCCTTGATTTCGCTTTGCTGTTCCTTGATACCTTCCACCAAAAGAGCGGTCAATTTTTCATAGTGAATGCTGTAGTATTCTTCGCCGTTTTCATTTTTGAAACTGAAAGCGGCTTCGGGCAAAATAGACATGACGTCTTGAGCAGAAAGGCCCAGCCGCTTTTTGGCGTCGTCTGATTCGTCAATAGAATTGTAAAGAAAACCCTGAAGCTTGGAAATTTTGCCGAGCGCGCCCTCAATCGGAGTAATGTTTTTCTTGAGCCGGATATCGGAGGTGACAATGCCGAGGTCGCCGGTGGCATCGTCTTTGTAAACCACGGCGTCGCCGTCCGCAGTCCAGGTCGCCATGCGGATTCGGCCAGAAACTTCTAATTTTTGCCCGGGATTCGTCGTCCCGATGCCGACGTTGCCG
>CAZLRS010000084.1:0-2049 GCA_964562085.1 uncultured Gammaproteobacteria bacterium
CGCCATCAGCGCCAAAAATTTTGGCGGAAATTGTATATAAAGTATGAGTTTTTAAATTTATGAACTGTTCTGCTTGATGAACAACGACATTTACGCCGTCAAGCTTTGCATATTTAACGCTACTCCATCCATCCGGCCCGTTCTTCGGATTATCAACATCCTGCTCAAAATCGCCGTTGAAAACCAAATTCTTGTAAATCCGTGAATACGGGTCAATATATTCGGTGCAGGTGCTTTGCGCCGCCGGGCACACGCCCGCCCAGCCATCGTAGGCAACATTTTCCCACCAGCCATACGGCTGAAGTTTTTCGCTCACCGTACCGAAACCAATGGTTTGTTCCCAAGTCGTCAAACATGCCTCATCAGTGCCTTTCTTAAACCAGCCGACAGTTGAAGAAGCGTTCGGCGTGCCATATTCGCAAATTTTTTCGCGCGGGTCTTTGAAATACGCGGAGGTATTATTGCCGGTGAATTCTTCGCACCACAACTCGTTGTGTTTGCACAAATCCGTATTATATCTATCCGGCTGATTTTCCAGATAAACCGTGTCATAGCCGACTACCTCGTCTTGATTGGTGATTTTCGGCAAGCCCAAGGCGGTACAGCCCTTATTGTCTTCGGCGCACGCGTATTTGGCGTCGTTCACCAAATAAACCGGGGAATCGGCAGACACAGTGATTTCCGCCTTGTCATTTTCATTATATTTTTGCTCATCAGGCGAATCGGAATTATGAGTGTCAATCAACGCCTCGCAACCGACCGCCGGCAAACGGCATAATTTTTCAAATGATTTCAAATTCCAAGTTTGTTGCGCGCGGTCTTTATATGATTGGCAACCGAGCATTTCGCCCGGAACATCGCGCGTCGGATTGGCCTGGCCGCCAGCGCCATAGGGCGAACTTAATTTATTATCGCACGAGAACGGCGTGAACCAAGAATTTTCCACCAAGAAAACGTCTTGCTGGACTTCTTTTAGAATGACATTATCAAGATACAAAGTATTATTTCCATCTTTCCCATTAACCTCAATTTCCAAACTGTAATTATTTTCCGTTGAATCCCAAGTCACAAACACCGGACCTAAATCAAATTTTTTCCAATCGGTCGTAACGCGCGCTTGAGGCACGACCAAATTGCCGGTAGCGCCCACACTGCTCTTGGCAAAATAATCATTGATTCCGGCGCCGTTTAATTTCACCGCTGACAAATTAAATTCCGCGCTGCCTTTCGCCCAAAAACTCAAAACATAGGTCTTATTTTTCGTGATCTTAACGGCCGCGGTAAAAGTGCCATTGCCGGACAAAGAATTTCCGCCCACATTGGAAGATTCGGTTGACAATTCTCCGTCCGTCCAACCGACCGCGCCATTTTCAAAATTGGAAACTAAAACATTTCTAGTGTTGTTGCCCCGATTGCCGGTGTATTCCCGACAGCCCTTGAAGTTCGCCGGACAGGTTCGGCCTTCTTTCGGAATCGCCATATAAACGCATTCGTTGTTGGCGTTAACATAACCTTGTTTAAGCTTGCAGTCATTATTCGCGTAGTCAATATCCGCCTGCGTCTGGGTTCGGCGATAAGGATGACAATCGTCGGAAACCGAAATCGTCCGCGACAGCAAGCGATAATTAATATTGCCCTGCGCGTCGTAAAATTCACGGCAGTCCGGATTGGTCGTTAAATCGGTCTTGGCGCACATGCCGTATTTGGCCATAACTTCTGTCGCAATTGAACCGATCGGGTCAACACAATAATTTTTGCCTTCATTGGCCGTGCCAATTTGGTTATATCCTAAATTCACGCACGGCGCGGAGCCGGCGTTTGATTTTTTCAACTTATAAACTTTCAATTGATAACCGGTCGTGTCGCTTCCTTCCCAAGTGTAATAGGTCTGCGCGCCATCATCCGCCGGCTTTTGGCAGGCGCGCAAACTCACATAATATTCCAAACCCTCGCCTCCGCGGGCCACTTCGTCCAAGTTGGTAAATTCATCACAGCCGGCATACGAAGCCGAACAATATTTCGGCGTCTTGTCAGCGATAAATTGCGTGT
>CAZLRS010000085.1:0-2045 GCA_964562085.1 uncultured Gammaproteobacteria bacterium
TCAACTTTGCTTAAATTGATATGCCGACATCAATCACCACCGCGTCTTTTTTAATCATGTCTTTCTTGATAAACTTTGGTTTGCCAACGGCCGTTATCAGTAAATCGGCTTGGCTTGTTTTATTTTTTAAGTCCGTGTCATCGGCGCGTATTGCCGCGGCTTTCGCCTGCCTGCATTCCAAAACTCGCGATAACGCTTTGCCGAAGATTTCCGAATTGGAGATGACGCAAACTTGCTTGCCTTTTAATTCATACTTTATACTTTTAAGCATTTCCAAGATTGCTTCAAAAATCGGCGGCATTACACGGCCGTGGTCGCATGTTTTAAAAAGTATTGCCAGATTATCGGGATGAAAACCGTCAACGTCTTTTTTCGGATCAATCGCCCGAATAATCTTATCGGTGTCAAAACCTGCCGGCAAAGGAAGCTGCGTTAAAATCGCGTCAATCGCGCCATCGTTATTCAGGCATTCAATCATATCCAATACCCCGCGTTCGCTTATATTTTCCGGGCATTCATATAAATGCGTGTCAATGCCGACTTTTTTCGCTTCCCTTTCTTTCAAACTGACGTACAGTTTGGAATCTTCCCGTTCGCCGATTAAAATGATAGCTAAATTGGGGCGCCGGGGAGCGACCGTTAACCCGCCATTCAATTCCAATATTTCCTTAACGATTTTGTCTTTGATTTTTTCGGCCAGTTCTTTGCCGTTAATTATTTTAAACATAATTTTAATTATACGCTCGGTATCGGATATTCCAGGCACATTTCCTTCACCTGATCCTTGATTTTTTCCAAAATCTCCGGCTCGTCTTTATGCTCAATCGCGCTATTTATCCAAACCGCGATTTTCTTGATTTCTTCCTCTTTCATTCCGCGAGTCGTAATCGCCGGCGCGCCGAAGCGGACGCCGGACGGATTCATCGGCGGATTGGGGTCGTTTGGTATCGTGGAACGGCTGACGGAAATTCCGACTTTATCCAAAATAATTTCCGCGTCTTTGCCTGACAATCCCCTTGAAACCATGTCAACTACCATTAAATGGTTGTCTGTGCCGCCTGAAATTACGCGATATCCCATATTTGCAAATTCACCCGCCAAAGTTTTCGCGTTTTTTATCACCTGTTTGGCGTATTCTTTAAAGTCGTCTTGCAAAGCTTCTTTGAACGCGACCGCTTTGGCCGCGATAATATGCTCATGCGGACCGCCTTGCATGCCCGGAAAAACAGCGCGGTCAATTTGCTTGGCGTATTTTTCTTTGCACATAATAATCGCGCCTCTCGGGCCGCGCAAGGTTTTATGCGTTGTTGTTGAAACAACATCAAAAATCGGCGTTGGATTATCCATTTCGCCGGCGGCGATTAAGCCGGCCGTATGGGCGATATCGGCAAAGGTATAAGCGCCGATTTCATCGGCAATTTCTTTGAATTTCTGCCATTCAATCTCCCGCGAATACGCGCTAAAGCCGGCAACAATCATTTTCGGCTTTTCCCGCAAAGCGATTTCTCTTACTTTTTCCATATCAATCCGTTCTGTTTCTTCGCCAACCTCGTATTGGACAAAATTATAAAGCATGCCGGAAAAATTAACCGGATGCCCGTGCGACAAATGTCCGCCATGGTCAAGCTTAAGCCCGAGCACTTTGTCGCCCGGTTTTATAAAAGCGAAATAAACAGCCGCGTTAGCCGGCGAACCGGAAAGCGGCTGGACATTTATATGTTCTGCGCCGAATAACTTTTTAGCTCGCTCAATGGCTATGCTTTCCACAACATCCACGTATTCCTGTCCGCCGTAATATCTCTTGCCCGGATAACCCTCGCTGTATTTGTTGGTTAATACAGTCGCCATCGCTTCCAGCACCGCCCGCGATACGTAATTTTCCGAAGCGATCAGCTCCATGCCCTGGCTTTGCCTCTGCGTCTCGCGCCTTACCGCATCCATTATTTCAGGGTCTTGTTTTAATAAATTTTGATAATTTAACATAAAATTATATTATTATTAAACAGTTAATATGTTTTTATAATATGATAATTAAACCAATCTGT
>CAZLRS010000086.1:0-2041 GCA_964562085.1 uncultured Gammaproteobacteria bacterium
CAAATAATGTGTCGGCTTTTCAATCAAATGTCTAAATTTTTAAACTTTAAATTTTAAACATTAAAAATTGAAAATTTATTTAAAATTGTAAAATTGAAAATTGAAAATTTACTTATTCGCTCAAATATTCATGCCCAAAATACTCTCTAGAATAAAACAACCCAACGGCTTTATCCTCATCACCACCATCTTAATCATGGCGATGCTTTTATTGCTGGCGGTTTATGTCACCAGCTTTACGCTCACGGAATATAAAATCGCCAACAGCCAATCGGCCAGCGCCAAGACCTATTATCTGGCGGAAAGCGGGGTGGCCGAAGCGATTTGGAAAATCAAAAACGACGCCGAATGGAAAACGCAATTTGAAACCAATCCGAGCTGGTCGGCGACATTTACCAGAAATCCCGCGCTTTATCCAAACAGTTCCTATCAAATCCAAATCCAAAATACCGGCCTGGCGCGCGGCGAAGTGACGGTTACCAGTTATTTAACCAGCGGCAACAGCACCGCCCAAAGAGTGGTCAAAACCGTGCTCTTTAAAGCGCTCGGTGAAAGCGCGATTGGCGACAACGGCGAAGTGGCGGACGGCAATGTAACCGTCAGCGGTTCCGTCATGAATATCCACGGTAGCAGTATGATGGCAAACGGCAATATTATTATTAACACTTGGAGCACCGTTAACGCCGATAAAGACGTAAAAGCAACCGGCCAAATCAATGTTCATTGGACATCAGCGCTCAATGCCCAGCATTACTACTCCGCCAATTTTCCGCCCGCGCCCGCTCCCCTGCCGATGCCGGGAATTTCCTTTGACAATCCTGGCGACCCGAATTCTTACAAAGCCCGCGCCAATCAAATTTACACTAAAAACCAATTTGAAAATTTGCTTTGGGCCAACCCGAACCTCACTTTAAACGGCATCACTTATGTTACCGGCGACGTGGAAATCAAGGGCGGACACAACTTGACGATTAATGGCACGCTGGTGGCGGACGGCGACATTACTGTCGGCAAAAATCTTTTCTGGCCGTTGTGCTGCTGGTCTTATCATTGCGGTTTTTCCGATGTCACCATCACCCAGCCGTCAGCGACATCTTCCGCCGGCTTGTTATCAAAAAGAAAAATAAATTTTGAGGCCTGTTTGGGCAACTTTAACGCCCACGGCCTGATTTATGCCAATGACCAAGCGTATATTTTAAGCGCGCCCAATGATTTTGAAGTTATTGGCGCCGTGGTTTCGCGAAAATTTGACATCACCAGCATTTGGCAAGGCCTGGACATTACTTTGGAAAACGGCGTTGTGGTTTCAACTTTAGGCGACGCGACATTTTCTCCCGTCGTCACCGTGGAGCATTGGGAGGAGGAGTATTGATAAATTTCTAATTTCTAATTACTAATTTCTAAAGAATCCTGCTATAATACCCGCATATGTCAATCTTTAATACCAAGGAAATCGCTTTTGGTTTGGATATCTCCGACCATACTTTAAGATTGATTCAATTTTCCTGCCACAGCCGAAAACCGGTGGTCCAAACTTACAATGAAATCAAACTGCCGGCTGACTGCGTGCAAGACGGCGAAATTATGCAAATGAAAAATTTCGTTGACGAGCTTAACCGTTTAATGAAAACCAGGCGCGGCCGGGGCAAATTAAGCGATGAAGTCGTCGCGGTTCTGCCTGAAGACAAAACTTTTTTAAAAATGGTTGACCTGCCGTTAGTCGGAGAAAATGAGATTGAAAATGAAATCAAGAAAGTTCTGCCCCAGCACATGCCGATCGCCGTGGAAGAAATTTATTTTGACTGGCAGATAATCAATAAAAATGAAGCCAAGCAAACCGCTTTGATCGGCGTCGCGCCAAAAAAAATCGTTGATTCGTATGTGAAGGCGTTTGACCAGGCGCGCCTAATCCCGAAGGCCCTGGAGATTGAAGCCGGGGCCATTTCCCGCCTGCTGATTGAGCGGGCGGGAAATGAAAATATTCCGCAAATCATCATTGATTTCGGCGCCAACCGCACCGGCCTGTTTCTTTATGACCGAG
>CAZLRS010000087.1:0-2032 GCA_964562085.1 uncultured Gammaproteobacteria bacterium
AGCCGCGGAGATTGATGCGTTGCTGGATAATTTGAAATAGAAATATTAAATATTGTAGAGACGGGATAAACCCGTCTTTTATTATTGTCATTGACTTCCTTGCCTGAATGCTATAAGATAAGCAATCTTAAATAATCAAATCATGAACCAAACTTTTTTAGCCATTAATCGCCGACTGATGGCGGCGCAGAGAATCCTTTTAGTCAGCCATCAGAAGCCGGACGGCGACGCGCTAGGCGCGACATTAAGTTTGATTATTTATTTGCGTTCGTTTGGCAAGACCGCGGAAATTTTTACTTCTGACGCCCCGCCGTCCTATTTTAATTTTCTGCCCGAGATTGAGGCGGTAAGAAATGACCCGGAGCTATTGCGCCAAAATTGGGATTTAATTTTATTCGTTGATACCTGCGATTTTTCGCACGCTAAGATTGAAAATTTGATGCCGGCGGATTTTGCAGAAAATTTCATTATCAATTTTGACCATCATTTAACCAACGCCAAATTCGGCCGAATCAATTATGTTGACGAACATGCCAGCTCGGCCTGCGAAATCGTTTATCATTTTTTTCAAGCCATCAATTATGATTTTGACCGTAAAATCGCCGTTTGTTTATTGAATGGAATTTTGAGCGACACCGGCGGATTCGTGAACGGCGCCACGACAATTTCGGCGATTGAGATCGCTTCGGCTTTGGCGCGAAAAGGCGCTCGGATTTATAAAATTAACGGCAACATTCTGAAAAACAAATCCATCAACGGTCTGCGGCTTTGGGGTTTGGCGTTGTCGCGTTTGGCGGTGAATCAAAAAACCAATTCCGCTCATACTTATCTGACCGAAGCGGATTTGAAAAATTTCAAGGTCAATAACGAAGAGATTGACGGCCTGACTAATTTTTTAAATGTGATTTGCGATGTTGATTTCGTGATTTTTTTCCGCGTTTATCCGGGTCGGCTTACCGCTGGCCTAAGAACCAATAAAGAAAACATTGACGTGGCGAAAATTGCCGGCGCTTTCGGCGGAGGCGGGCACAAAAAAGCCGCTGGTTTTTCCGTGCCGTGGGAGGCGGTTGTGGAAAATGGCCAACTGCGGATTATTTAAAGATGATTGTCAAAATCGGTAAATTGTATTAGGATAAAGATGAAATAATTTTAATTTCCTTTATGTGTCATCCCCGCGAAGGCGGGGATCTAGACAATCATATTGGAATCGCTCTATTTCACCTGGATTCCCGCCTTCGCGGGAATGACGGGGGAGAGAATTTGAAAATTAAAAATTAAAAATTTTACACCTATGTACCTAATCCCAACGGTAATTGAAAAATCAAGCTTCGGTGAGCGAGCGTATGACATCTATTCTCGCCTGCTGAAAGATCGGATAATTTTTCTCGGCTCAACGATTGATGACGCGGTGGCCAATACCGTCATCGCCCAGCTTTTGTTTTTGGCTAACGAGGATCAGAGCCAGGACATCAAGCTTTATCTCAATTCGCCCGGCGGTTCGGTTACGGCCGGTTTGGCAATTTACGACACGATGCAATACATCAAGCCTGACGTTTCCACGATTTGCGTCGGTTCGGCTGGTTCCATGGCGGCGATAATTTTAGCCGGCGGAGCGAAAGGCAAACGCTTGGCCTTGCCGAATTCGGAAATTATGATTCATCAGGTGATGGGTGGCGCCGAAGGGCAGGCGGTTGACATTAAAATCCGCGCCGAACACATTTTGAAAATCAAGGAACAGCTGGACAAAATTTTAATGAAGCATACCGGCCGCGGTTTGTCGGAAATTGAAAAAGACACCGACCGCGACAAATTCATGTCCGCCGCAGAAGCGTTGCAATACGGGATTATTGATCAAGTGATTGAGGGCAAGGCGGATAACCTCGTAACTGGTAACTCGTAACCGGTAACTGGTAATTTAATTTTCGATCATTGTAATTTATTGGAAAATTAGAAATTTATTTTTTAATTTGACACCTCCCGCGCTTCGTGCTACAATGCAAATACTTAATAATTAATTAGCAAAATAGGGATT
>CAZLRS010000088.1:0-2004 GCA_964562085.1 uncultured Gammaproteobacteria bacterium
AATCGCCGGTTGGGCCGCTGCCGCCGGTATCGCCGCCGGATTCAATTATAATTTTGGCATCGGTGACAATAGTGGTCAGTTCAATTTTTTGGGGCCTTAACGGATCGGTTTTCCAGCTGACTCGGCTGATGATTTTTTTAGTATTGGCGTCAATGTTTTCAATAATTATTTCTTTAAGATAAATATCTTCAGTTGAAGAAGCGGAAACGAGATTGCTAAAATCCTGCCGGCTGAGAGCCCGGCTGGTTTCCAATCCCTTGCGGCTGATATTAATCGCTTGATTGTTCAAGCCGGTGTCAATGGTTATTGATTGATTGCCGAAAGAAATCATAATCGCCGCCGTAATACTCACCGTCAAAATAAAAAGCGCGATTAAAATTTCTAAAGTAGATTGCCCCGCTAGAAATCGCGAACGCTCTGTCTTTATTTTATTTACATGTATTACCATAATTATGATATATTCCCCTTTACTATTGGCTAAACCCTATTGGCTAAACCCTATTATCTACCAATTAATTCTTCCTTCATTTTCCATTGATATTGTGATTGAACGCGTTTGGTTGCTTAAAATTATATTTCCGACAGCGCTCGGCTTGCCGGTTAATTGTTCAAAAACAATTTCCCGCAAGCCGTCTTTGGTTATTATCGGATTGATGTAAATGATTTCATCGTAAGCCGGATCGCGCGATGAATAATTTTCTCCTTGAAAAATCGTATATTTGTCGGTATCCAAATAAATCCCATGTTTTGTTTCGTTGATGTTTGTCATTGATAAATTTCTAACTTTCTGGAGAAGGCTGATCGCGGTTTGGCGTTCGGAATTAAGGTTGGAGCTTTTATAAAAATCCAGACTGATGAATAAACCCAAAGCGCCGATGCTGAAAATAATGGCGACGCTGATTAGAAATTCAATAATGGTAAAGCCTTTCATTTTTAACGTTTCAATCCTTGAGTGACTTCATAAATCGGAGTGATAATTGAAAGAGCGATAAAACCGACAATCGCGCCCATCACTATCATTAAGACCGGCTCTAAAATGGTTGATAAATTCTTTGTGACTTCATCGACTTTATTTTCGTAAAATTCCGAAAGATAAAGAAGGGTGTCGCTTAAATTGCCGGTAGTTTCGCCGATGGCGATTAATTGAGAAAGCATCGGCGGGAAAAGATGGGATTTTTTCCCCAAATGTTTTGAAATTTCTTCGCCGCCGGCGATTTCCAGCGATATCGCTTTAAGTTCTTTTTTATAAACCTGATTCGTCAAAGTATTGGCGGTGATTGAAAGAGCTTCAACCACTTTGATGTCGCTTTTAAGAAGAAGCCCCAGCGTCCGGCAGAAATTGGCCATATTATAACTTTGGGAAATATTGCCGAATAAAGGAAGATAGGTTACCAAGCGGTGCGTTAAAAACTTGATTGTTGAAATTTTTAATATTAACCATCCCAGAATAATCGCCGTCACAATTCCTATAATAACGTGAACGCCATAAACAATGAGAAAATCGCTGACGGCAATAAGAATTTTAGTGGTAATCGGAAGATTAACATTCAAACTTTTAAAAATCGGCAGAATTTTCGGGAAAATATAAATAGTGAGAAAACCGGTGATGGAAAGGGTGGCGATGACGACGATAATAGGATAGATAAGCGCCCCCAGAATTTTTCTTTTTAATTCCTGCTTTTTCTTTAATTCTTCGGCTAAATAATTCAGATTTTCATAGAGAATGCCGCTGGCTTCGCCGACTCGGATAATATTAACCGTAAAATCTCCGAAGATATTAACGTAGCGTTCCATACTGGTTGATAAAAATTGGCCGTTGGCAATATCTCCGGAAATTTGCTCCAGAATTTTTTTCATTGATCTTGATTTTGTCTGTTTTTGGAGCAGACGAAGACTGTCTAAAATCGGCATTCCGGCTTTGGTCATTACCGCCAAATTTTTCACGAAAAGAATTTTTTCCTGAACCGAAATTTTTAGAAAAATATTATTCATTGATTACTCTTA
>CAZLRS010000089.1:0-1976 GCA_964562085.1 uncultured Gammaproteobacteria bacterium
GAGCTTTGAACTTAAATTACTTTATAACTTTACAAACTTTATAAACTTTAAACTAATCTCGTATGCCTGAAATCAAACCGGAAATTGAAACTTTTGCCAAAATTAAAGTGGTTGGCGTAGGCGGTTCCGGCGGTTCCGCCATTAATCGGATGATTGACTCAAAAATCAAAGGAGTGGAATTTATCGCGATTAATACTGATATTCAAGCGCTTCACCATAATCAGGCGAGGCACAAGCTTCACATCGGCCAATTAACGACCAAGGGCTTGGGCGCGGGCATGAATCCGGAAGTCGGCTCGCAAGCGGCGCAGGAAAGCATCAACGATATCCGAGATATGCTAAAAGGCGCGGATATGGTTTTCATCACCTGCGGTTTGGGTGGCGGCACCGGCAGCGGCGCTTCGCCGGTGATTGCCAATGTCGCGCGCGAACTCGGCGCTTTAGCCGTGGCGGTCGTAACCAAGCCATTTACGTTTGAAGGCAAGCAAAGAATGGAAATTGCGGAACGGGCCTACCGCGAGCTGGGCGACCGCGTAGATACGATTATCACCATTCCCAATGATAAAATTCTTCAGATTATTGATAAGAAGACCTCGCTTCTGGACGCTTTTAAAAATGTTGATGACGTCTTGCGCCAAGGCGTGCAGGGCATTTCCGAGCTGATTACCATTCCGGGCTTGATTAATGTTGACTTCGCCGACGTGAAAGCGATTATACAAGACGCCGGTTCGGCTTTAATGGGCATTGGCGAGGCGGGCGGGGAAAATCGCGCGGTGGCGGCCGCCAAAAAAGCGATTTCTTCGCCGTTGCTGGATATTTCCATTGACGGCGCCAAAGGCATCCTTTTTATTATTACCGGCGGTCCGAGCTTGACGATGAGCGAGGTTAATGATGCCGCCAATATCATTACCGAAAGCGCTGACCCCAACGCTAAAGTGATTTTCGGCGCGGTGATTGATGACGCCATGAAAGACCGAGTGAAGATTACCGTCGTTGCCACCGGTTTTGGCGAGTTTGAAAAACCGAAACCGGAGCCACAGGGCGGTTATTCCATCAATCGGCTTTTTACTAAAAGAATTTTAGACAATAAAATTGAGGAAGCGCGACCGGTACCCGTTGATGAAACTGAAGAGAAAAAGCGTCTCACGGTTGATCCGTCGCCGGTTCAGCCGGCTTATCGGCCGAATTCAGCTTCGGCGTTCAAGTTGAAAGAGGAGGAAGAAGACCTGGAAATCCCCGCCTTCATTAGGAAAAAAATGAAGTAAGCGGTTTAAGCTTATAATTTCGGCGAGGCAAGCCCGCCTTTATCCGTAAGAAAATGAAATAAGAGATTTTTAAAAATCCCTCCTCCGCGTTGCGGGGGAGGGATTTTTTGTGTTTCTTATCTTAATTGTTGACGATTTAACGCCGACCGGAAGATTTTATCCACAGTTGATTTTCAGCTGGGCCAAAAACCTCAAAAATGCCTTATAAATCAAATTTTGACAGGGCTCCAATCAAGGTATAAAATAAGAGTATCAGGTGGCAGAAAATATCGTCCAAGGATCTAGTTTTGAATCGTTGAATTTGTCTTTGAAAACCCTAGGTCTTTTTTTGTGCTTTAAATTTGTCCGGAAAAACTTTTAAAAAATCTTTCCCTACCCAACCTTGCTATGGTGGAAAATAAGATTCAACAAATTAAGAAGCGTGAAGGCGGTATTGTTGATTTTGACCAGCAGAAAATCATCCAGGCGATTTACGGGGCGTTAAAGGCGGTCGGCCGAGATGATTACGAGCTGGCGGAACAAATGTCGGATAAGGCCGTTCATCTTTTGAACAACAAATTTCATCCGCGTTCCATCCCGGCGGTTGAGGAAATTCAGGATATCGTGGAAGAAGTTTTAATCCGCGAGGATTTAATCAAGGCGGCTAAGGCCTACATCATTTATCGCGAACAGCACGCTCGGTTGCGCGAGATGAAAAAACTGATTAATTCC
>CAZLRS010000090.1:0-1974 GCA_964562085.1 uncultured Gammaproteobacteria bacterium
AAAAGAGCCGTTCATGATTCATCGCGCCTTGCTCGGTTCGCTGGAAAGATTTTTAGGCGTTTATATTGAACATACCGCCGGCGCTTTTCCGGTTTGGATTTCGCCGGTGCAAACCGTGATTATTCCGGTCTCGGAAAAATTCAACGGCTATGCCGATGGCGTGAAAGAAAAATTAAGCGCGGAAAATATCCGAGTAGAAATTGACAACAATGATGAAACGCTGGGCAAAAGAATTCGCAACGCCGAGAAACAAAAAACGCCGTACATTTTAGTCGTCGGCGAAAAAGAAGAAAAAGACGGCGCGGTGGCGGTGAGGAAGCGAAGCGAAGGCGACTTGGGCGCGGAGAAATTGGAAAAATTTATTGAAAGAATCAAAGGGGAAATAGTTAATAAGCAGTAGAAAAAATTGTAAGGGCGGGGCTTGTCCCCGCCCTTTTTTAATTTAAAATTATAAAATTCCTTTTCTTATTTTCTTATCATTAATCTCTTTCTCCAATCTGACCACTTCGTCAAAATCGTCTTCCGGCAGAATTTTATTTTTGCTTCGTTGACGGCAAAGTCCGCATTCGTGAATGATAATCCAATCCTGTTTTTGCAAATAAATATCCACCGGCTTCATCATGCCGCCGCATTCGTCCTCGCGGTCGCCGGGATTGATATCCACATGCTTGGACCACAAGCAACGCGGGCAGTGGTTGGTATAGCCGTTGCCTTCAACTTTGGCGCCGCAATGCTCGCACGTAAAATTTTCTTTCTTTTTGGTGAATCGTTTGGGCACAGGGTTAATTTAAAAATTTAATAATTTTCAATTTAAAAAACAATTCTAAAATTTTAAAATTAAATTACGCATTTATATCATGGCTCTAATTTAATTATACCTTTTCCAGGCAAAAATCCCAAGATTGACAGGATAAATTAAATTTGGTAATATAAAAGGGCTAAAACACCCGCAAAACTTAAATTTTAATTCATAAAAAGCGGGGCTTCTCAATTGAGAGGGGCTAAAAAATATGTCTTTAATTAAACAAAAAGAGTCATCGGAAATGAAAAAACTGCTTGACGACAAGCAGTATTTTAATTTGCCAAAAATCGGCGATTTGGTGAAAGGCGCGGTTATTAACGCCGGCAAAGACGGCGTCTATATTGATTTGAACGGAATCGCCACCGGCATTGTCCGAGGCCGGGAAGTTTACAGCGAAGCTGAACAATACAAAAATCTAAAGCCGGGCGATGAAGTGGAAGCGACTGTTTTGGATTTGGAAAATGAAAACGGCGAAATTGAATTATCTTTCCGTTTTGCCGGCCGGCAAAGAGCTTGGCAGAATTTGAAAGAATTGGAAAGCGGCAGCTCCATTATCCAGGCGACGATTACCGACGCTAATAAAGGCGGCTTGATGATCAAGGTAGAGGGGGCCGTAGGCTTTTTGCCCGTTTCCCAATTATCGCCGGAGAATTATCCGCGCGTTCCGGGCGGCGACAAAAATCGCATCTTGGAAATCTTGAAAAGTTATATTGGCAAAAAATTTGATGTCAAAATCATTGACGCCATTGAAACCGAAGACAAATTGATTGTTTCCGAAAAAGCGGCCTGGGAAGAAACCCAAAAAGAAGTGATGGAAAAATATAAAATCGGCAAAATGGTTGAAGGCGAAGTAACCGCCGTCACCGATTTCGGCGTCTTTATCCGATTTGACGACAAAATGGAAGGCCTGGTCCACATTTCGGAAATCGCCTGGCAGAGAATTGACAACCCGAGCGATTTCGTCAAAGTCGGCCAAAGAGTGAAAGCGGAAATCATCGGCATTGAGGGCTCTAAAATTTTCTTATCTATGAAAAAATTGCTTGACGACCCGTGGACGGGCGTGGAGAAAAAATACGGCGTCGGCCAGAAAGTGAAAGGCAAAATTTTGAAAGTCAATCCATTCGGCTTGTTCGTGGAATTGGACCAAGACATTCATGGCTTGGCGCACATTT
>CAZLRS010000091.1:0-1884 GCA_964562085.1 uncultured Gammaproteobacteria bacterium
CAAAACCACCACTCTCTACACGGTGCTTAATATTTTAAACACCCCCGAAGTTAATATTTTAACGGTGGAGGATCCGATTGAATATCGCATGCCGCGCGTTAATCAATCTCAAATTAATCCAAAAATCGGCTATACTTTCGCCGCCGGCTTGCGCGCCTTTCTCCGCCAAGACCCCGATATCATCATGGTTGGCGAAATACGCGACCAGGAAACGGCGGAAATCGCCATTCACGCCGCCATGACAGGCCACTTGGTCCTTTCCACTTTGCACACAAATGACGCGGTTACCACTCTGCCCCGGCTTTCCGATATGGGCATTCCGTCATTTTTAATCGCTTCAACCACTAATGTTATTGTTGCCCAAAGGTTAGTTAGAAAAATCTGCCCTAATTGCATTCAAAGCTACAAGCTTGACGCGCAAACCGTCAATGAGCTCAATAAGCAGCTTAACATTGAAAATATTTTGCAGACTTTGCAAAAAGAAAGAGCTATTGCCGACGCGAAAACCGACTTGCAATCATTGCTTTTCTACAGAGGCAAAGGATGCAAACAATGCAACAACAGCGGCTATAAAGGCAGAATCGGCATTTACGAAACTCTGGAAATTACCGAGGAAATATATGATTTAATTTTAAAAAAGGCGGGCAATAACGAACTGAAAAAACAAGCCGACGCCCAGGGCATGCTTGCCATCATTGAAGACGGCTTTATCAAGGCCAAAAACGGCATCACGACTATTGAAGAGGTGATGAGGGTTACTAAAGAATAAAAAAGAAATTATCCGCCCGAGGCGGATCAGCCTCGGGCTGAGAATTTAGAATTTAAAAAATTATGGCTATCAATCTTCCCAAACGAAATACAGAAATAATCAAAGAAGAAAAATCCTTTATAAATAAAATCAATGATTTTTTCGCGCGCCTTTCCCGTGTGCCTTTAAAAGAAAAGCTGTTTTTCGTCCAATATCTTAGCGTTATGCTTAAAGCGGGAATTTCTTTATCAGTCGCTTTAAAAACATTGACCAAGCAAGCTGAAAATAAATTTTTCGCTAAAGTTTTAAAGGAAATATCGGGCAATGTGGAAAAGGGGGTAAGTTTTGCCGAGAGCTTAAAGCCGTATAAAAAAATTTTTGGCGAACTTTTTATCAATATGATTGAAGCAGGCGAAGTTTCGGGCAAATTAGAGGATGTTTTAAGCCAGCTTTATACGCAGCTGAAAAAACAGCATGAATTAATTTCCAAAGTGAAAGGCGCTTTGACTTATCCCGTGATAATACTTGTCGCCATGGCGGGAATCGGCACCTTTATGATGGTCTTTATCGTGCCGAAAATAACAGGCATGTTTAAAGATTTCAACGCCGAACTGCCTCTGCCCACCAAGATTTTAATAGGCATAAGCGACGCCTTGGTCAATAACGGGCTTCTTTCTATAATTATTTTCGTAGTCGTTGTTTTGGCCTTAATTCAAATTTTGCGGACTTACAAAGGAAAATACTATTTTCAAGCTATGCTTTTAAAGCTGCCTATTTTCGCTCCGATTATAAAAAAAATCAACTTGGCGAGATTCGCCAGAACCGTAAGCGGTTTGCTGAAAACCGATATCATGATAATAAAAACATTTCAAATAACCGCCAGCGTATTGGGAAACTTGCATTACAGAAAAGCGCTGGAAGAGATGGGCGAAAAAATAAAAAAAGGCAGCCAAATCAACGAGATTGTCGCGTCCTATCCCCGGCTCTTTCCCCCTGTTGTTTGCCAAATGATATCTGTCGGCGAAGAGACCGGCGAACTGGATAATATTTTATCCGAGCTCGCCGAATTTTACGAAAATGAAATAGACCAAATTATGAGCAACCTGCCGTCTATCATTGAGCCGGTTTTGATTCTG
>CAZLRS010000092.1:0-1875 GCA_964562085.1 uncultured Gammaproteobacteria bacterium
CGCGGCTAAAAGATGCTCTGTGCCGACAAAACTATGGCGTCCTTGATGGGCGATGGCCACTGCTTGCGCAATCACTTTTTTCCCGGTTTGGGAGAAACGAAAATCCGCGAGTTGGAATTTTTTTTTCTGATTTTGAGTCGGCGCTATTTTGGCAGTGGCAGGAGAGGGCATTTGCAGGGTGTAGGGTTTTTTATAATGCAAAATTCTCCAAGCCAGGCTCCCTTTTTGGCCGGAAAGCGCGTTCAATAAATGAGCTGTGCTAATATAGTCTCGGTTTTCGCGACGCGCCAAGGAAGCCGCGATGATTAAGGTATTTTTTAGATGGGCGGTAAATTTGTTGATAATCATATTTTCCAAATTATTAAATTTATTGTATAATAAATTTGATGTTTTCGCAAGGCGGAACGCATATCGTCGTTGCGAGGAAGCGGTACTCCGCTGACGAAGCAATCTCATCAATTAGATAATTTTTGGATGAGAAATTTTTTCTCTTTTATGAGATTGCCGCGCCCGCTAGCGCCTAAGCGCAAGCGATGGCGGGCGGGCTTCGTCGGGCTTTGGGGCCCTCCTCGCAACGACGAAATTTTCCTATTTTTATTTTATTTTTTTTGTGTTAAAATAAATACAAGGAAACAAATTGTAAAATAAAGATAAAATATTTCAAATTAATGGGGCTCTTTCAGGCAAAATCAAAAGGGCGCTCTCTTGGCGTAGACATTGGCACTTCTAAATTAAAAATTGTGGAGCTGAACCGATGGAAGGGGGCGGCGAATTTAGCGACTTATGGCGCGATTGATTTGGCGGATGATATTATTCGCAGCGATTCTCTTGCCGTGCAGGACAAGATATACAAAAGTTTAAAAAGGCTTGTCCGGGAAAGCGGAGTGAAGGGTAAGGCCGCGATTGCTTCTCTGCCGGGATTTTCGGTTTTTACGACTATTTTAAAATTGCCCAAGATGGAAAAAGAGGAATTAGCCAGCGCGATTAAATGGGAAGCAAAGCGCTACATTCCTTTTCCGATTGAGGAAATTATTTTGGATTGGGAAATTGTGTCGCCGCCGATCGTTTCGGCCGGCCCCCGAAAAGTTTCTAGCCCTACCTCTTCCGAGATAGAAGTATTTTTAACCGCCGTGCCAAAAAACATTGTGAAAAGATATAGCAATATTTTTAAGAAGGCGGATTTAAATTTAATCGGGTTGGAACCGGAAGCCTTGGCCTTGGCGCGCGCGCTTGTTGATCCTGGCGAAGAAGGCGGAGTGATGATTATTGATATTGGCGCGACCGCCACTGAAATTTGCATTGTGGAAGATGGTTTTCCCAAACTGAACTTGAGCGTGGATATGGGCGGCAATGGTTTGACGCGGGCGATCGCGCAGAGTTTGCAAGTCAGTTTTGAACGCGCCGAGCAGTTTAAAAAAGATTTTGGCGTTTCCCGCGAAAAAATGGGCGGAGAGATCCCGGCCGCGATTAAGCCCGTGATTGACGTAATCGTGGAGAAGATTCGCCATTGTTTTAATTTGTACGCTAATCGCGGCGGTCTGGCAGTGCGCGAAATTATTCTTTCCGGAGGCAGCGCGAAATTGCCGGAATTCGTGAACTATTTGGCTTTATTTTTAGACAATAAAATCATTATCGCTGATCCTTGGCGCAAAGTGATTGTGCCTCAAGAACTAAACAAAGTTTTAGAAGATCTGGGGCCGAATTTTGATGTCGCCGTTGGCTTGGCCTTAAGAGAATTATTGGCATAATATTGTAGGGAACAAAAATTTTTGTTCCCTACCATTCCAAAAATGGAAAAAAAAATTAACAGTCCCGTGAAAAATGTTTTGCAAAAGATGCGGGGTAAAAAAGAGGGCGGAAAGAATTTGTTGGATT
>CAZLRS010000093.1:0-1868 GCA_964562085.1 uncultured Gammaproteobacteria bacterium
GGGCTGACTCCAAACGAAGCCTTGGCCGGAGTGCAAAATGTGTGTGCTTAAAACACTCCTTTTCCACTTGATCGCGGTACTGTTCCGGTTCATTGCCGGTGAGCAACCACTGCTCCATTACCGCAACCCGGTTGGCCATCTGGACATTAAAGTCCATGACCGCCGCCGCGATTGTCGCCAGCGGACGGGATGACTCAGCTGTCGCTGATTCTTCCGGCCAGGGATTCTCCCGGGTCGGCAAGGGTTTCGGCGACCAACCACCGCGCGCGAATTTGTCGGCGGCGGCGACCAGATCAATTCTCTTCATCGCGGGTTCGAGGCTTTCACCTTTCGCCCGGAGATTGAAGATTGCCATGGCGCCAACTGCGTCGAGATCGGCGCGGATTGTTGCCAAAGTGGCACCATCAACCGGCAGTTCTGCCGTCAGAGCTTCCTCAATCGCAGCGCGGTTGAGACCATCGGTGTGCTGCGGGTCAAGGTTGACGACGCAGCGATTAGCGAGAGAAGGTATCGTTACCTCGATCCCATATACGGGACTCTCAAACACCTTGTTATTAGCCTCCGCCGCAACTGGATTATTGCGGGGATCAAGCATTCCAAATGAGTACATCGCCTTTCCTCCTTTTTGTTTTTTTGTTGAATGTCAATGAACTCAATATATCATTATAGCACATCTAATAATATTTGTCAATAGCTTGGAGGTTAAAATGGCTAAAATTAGCTAAAATATAATTAAAACTGCCGATTTGTTTAGCATTTTTCCAAAACAAAAAGCCCCGAATGAATTTCATCAGGGGCTTAGTTTAAGCGGGAAAATTTATCCCTCTAATACATCAATCATGGTGTATATGTGGCCTTTCATGCCCGCCTGCACTATTCGGTGCAGAAAAGCAATCGCGTCCAGCGTGCCTTGGGCATAAATATCGCGTCCATTGACATTGTGGGTGAACTGGAATTTCACGGTTTCGTCCGTTGAGACCAGCGTGTAAGTATGCCAGCCGTGGCCAAGTAAATGCTGTTCCGGAACGCCCAGTTGAATTTGGGCGTCGGGATCGCGTTCCATTTTAATCTGCTCGGCGGAAAATGGAATCCCTAATTTGTTAAAATACCCGACCATGGCTTTGGCCGTGCCACTGGTATCGGCTTTGCCTTTTTGGTGGCTCTCTTTGATATCCAGCGAATATCCGGCAAACAGATTGGGGAAGGCATCGGCGGCATATTCCATCATGGCTTGAAATCCGACAATCTGCTTGGCCATGTTCGGCGCGATCACCGCAACAATCATGGAAGCCGCGACAGTTTCGTTGAGGCGATTCCTATCGCCACCGGTAGTTCCCATTACAAATGGCAACCCATGATTGCAGTAAAACTCCGCGTTGGAATTGACGGCTGACGGATGGGAAAAATCAACGGTGATAAACTCCTCTTCGTTGTGTTGGATAGTGGCGATTGCCTCTTCTTTCTGATCCGGACGAATCAGCGCAATTTTTTGCGAATCAATGACGGCTTCAGTCGCCGTGATTTCCTGGCCGGTTAAGGCGTGTGGGATCAACTTAAACCGGTTATCGGCAATAACGTGCCTGGCTACATTGCTGGCCATATTACCCGGGATGCCGTTTACCATTACTTTTATAACCTCGTTCATTTTTTCCTCCTTTTAATTTGTCAGGGTGCAAATTGAGTCAATTTATTATTGACTCCCCTCGGACGTAAATTACAGCAAAATGAAGAAAAAGGCAAGGTTAAAAAACAGCCCGGGTTGGTTGGGCTGGGGGGGGGGATTAGATTGCTTCGTCGCTTCGCTCCTCGCAATGACGACAAGGGGAGTTTAAAAATTTGGACATTAAAAATTTATCCCGACTTTATCG
>CAZLRS010000094.1:0-1864 GCA_964562085.1 uncultured Gammaproteobacteria bacterium
GCCAGCGAAGCGGAAATTTTGGCGGGGATGAAGCAGAAAACTCGCTACAACATTAAAATCGCCGAGAAGCATGGGGTTGAAATCGCCGAAGGCCCGGAATATTTCGCTGATTTTTGGCGGTTGATGAAAAAAACCAGCGCCCGTGACAAATTTTCCGCCCATTCGAAAGAATATTATCAAAAAATGATTGAAATTTTGGGCGGCCGGATTTTGCGTTTGGTGGTTGCCAAACGCGGCAATAAAATTATCGCCGCTAATCTGCTGGTTTTGTTCGGCGAGTGGGGCGTTTATCTCCATGGCGCTTCGGATTACAGCGAGCGGGAAAAAATGGCGCCTTATTGGTTGCAGTGGGCGATGATTAAAATCGCGAAAAAGGCCGGTTGCCGGCGTTACGATTTTTGGGGCGCGGATGAAAAAAATTGGCCCGGCGTGACCCGTTTTAAGCGGGGTTTCGCGCCGGCGGTTCCGCTCGCCGAATATGCCGGCAGTCATGATGAAATTTATCAGGGAATTTGGTATAATATCTATAAGTTTGTAAAGTTTATAAAGTTATAAAATTCATAAAGTCAAAAATCAATAACTTTAACTTTACAAATTTTATAACTTTATAAACTAAAGCATGTCCAGCAAAATTCAAAACGTCATCGCTTCTTTTTTCGCCCGCCGGCTGACGCGACAGGTAAGAGAGCTTTATTCCTCCACTTTGATTTTGGATTTCGCTTTTTCCATCGTCTCAATTTTTGAGCCGGTTTTTTTATATTTGATTTTCGCGGAAAAGTTCAAATCAATCAATTCCATCCAACTGGTTTTGGCTTTTTATCTGATTGAATACCTGATTTATTTTTTCATCATGCCTTTGGGCGCGAAATTCGCTCGCCGGTTCGGTTATGAATATTCCATCGCCGCCAGTACGGTTTGCATCGCTGTTTTTTATCTTTTTTTGTTCGGCATTGAGCGTTCGCTTTGGTTTATTCCGGGCGCGATTATTACGGAAGCTTTTTGGCGGGCGTTTTATTGGCCGGCGTATCACAGCGATTTTGCCAAATTTTCCGTCAATGAAGAACGGGGCCGGCAAATCAGCAATCTGGGAGTGATGGAATCGCTGGTCTACGTCGTCGGTCCGATTGCCGGCGGTTTGATCGTCAAGATTTTCGGCTTTAACTCGCTTTTTGTCGTCGCCGCCGCGCTGATTTTGGCGTCCAATATCCCCATGCTGATTACTAAAGAAAAATTCAGGGCGGTGCCGTTTGATTATACCGACGCCTACAAACGTTTGTTTAAAAAGGAAAATCGCCGTCAATTGATCGCTTTGCTCGGTTTTGGCGAAGAATTGATCGGGATAATTATTTGGCCGATATTTATTTTTGTCGTCGTGAATGATTTTTTGGGCTTGGGCGCTTTGACCGCGATTTCAATCTTAATCACCACCCTAGTCCTGCTTTATATCGGCAAAATCACCGACAGCCACGATCGGCAGACGGTTTTGCGTTATGGCACGACTTTTTATTTTTTTTCCTGGCTTTTTCGGCTGTGGACGCGCTCAATTTTCGGTATTTTTTTGGTTGACGCTTATTCCCGCATCGCCGAGCGGTTGGTTGGCGTGCCGATTATGGCCCTCACTTATGAGCGAGCGCAGAAAAATTCGGTGATGACATCCATTATTTTTTTTGAAATGTCTTTGGTGCTGGGAAAAATTTTAATGATGACCTTGGCCATTCTTTTGCTTTTTGTTTTTGACCCGGGGTGGAACGTGCTGTTCATTATTTCGGGATTGGCGACGCTGTTGTATTTATTGTTTTAGTCCTCGCGCGTCATCCCAGCGAAAGCTGGGATCCAGGATTTGCAAGAGTTAAATTCTAATAAT
>CAZLRS010000095.1:0-1850 GCA_964562085.1 uncultured Gammaproteobacteria bacterium
CCTTGAAGCACATGGATTTCCACGCTGGTCTGCCCTTCAGCCGCGGTTGAAAAAGTCTGCGACTTGGAAGTCGGAATGGTGGTATTGCGCTCAATCAACGGTGTGGCGACGCCGCCCAATGTTTCAATGCCCAAAGTAAGCGGCGTAACATCCAAAAGCAAGACATCCCTTACTTCGCCCCGAAGAACGCCCGCCTGGACAGCCGCGCCCCTAGCCACAACTTCGTCGGGGTTAACGATTAAGTTCGGATCTTTGCCGAAAAATTCTTTCACTTTTTTCTGCACTAACGGCATGCGCGTCATGCCGCCGACCAATATTATTTCTTCAATGTCTTTGGTTTCAAATCCGGCGTCTTTTAAGGCCGCTTTGCACGGCTCAATGGTTTTATCAACCAAATCGCCGATTAATTCTTCCAATTTGGCCCTGGTCATTTTCATAACCAAATGCTTGGGCCCTTGGGCGTCGGTTGTGATAAACGGCTGGTTAATCTCGGTTTCCAGAGTTGTTGACAGCTCAATTTTGGCTTTTTCCGCGGCTTCTTTGATTCTTTGCAATGCTAAAGTATCTTTTGACAAATCAATGCCCTGATCTTTTTTAAACTCGCTGATTATCCAATCAACTACGCGCTGGTCAAAGTCTTCGCCTCCCAAATGAGTATCGCCATTGGTTGATTTCACCTCAACCGTATCTTCCGCTATGTCTAAAATGGAAATGTCAAAAGTACCGCCGCCCAAATCGTAAACCGCGACCTGCTGGCCCTTTTTCTTTTCAAAGCCGTAAGCCAAAGCCGCGGCTGTCGGCTCATTGATAATTCTTTTTACTTCCAAACCGGCGATTTGGCCGGCATCTTTGGTGGCCTGCCTTTGCGCGTCGTTAAAATAAGCCGGCACCGTGATTATCGCTTCGGTTATTTTCTCGCCCAATCTGCTTTCCGCGTCCGCTTTCAGCTTGGATAAAATCATAGCCGATATCTCTTGAGGAGCGTATTCCCTGCCCCCCATTTTAACTTTAACGCCTTCGCCGGACTGAACAATTTTATACGACGCGGTTTTAGCGTCTCTCTGCACTTCTTCATCTTCAAATCTGCGGCCGATTAACCGCTTTACCGCGTAAACGGTATTTTCCGGATTGGTTACGGCTTGCCGCTTGGCTGTTAGCCCGACCAAACGCTCGCCGCTCTTGGAAATCGCCACGATTGAAGGCGTGGTTCTCGCGCCTTCGGCATTTTCCAATATTTTCGGCTGGCCGCCTTCAATAATGGCCATAGCGCAATTAGTCGTGCCCAAATCTATGCCTAAAATTTTTGACATAATATTTTTTTGCTGTCATTCCCGCAAAAGCGGGAATCCAGGAGTTATTTTAATTTATTAATTATTTATAAATACTTTATTACTTAATCTCCATCGTTTCAAGCATCGCTCCGAAATCAATTAAAGATAATCTTCCCAAATCTTGGTTTAAGAAAACAAGGCCGGAAAAATCTTTATTATTTAAATTAAACAGCGCGCCTATGTCTTCGCCAATGCCGGCATTTTGCTCTTTATCTCCAAAACTGTTCTTGTCAACAATCAGCGCTTCTCCGTTGCCGAGCTTTATGATGTTGGCGGGCTGAATTTCATAATCAGCCGACGAGGAACGATAATAATATTTTCCTTTCTTTTTAGAAAAACCCAAGGCGTCAATAAACGCGGCAGAGGTTGTCGCGCCTGATTTGCCGTAATCAGCGCTTACTCCTCCAAAAATCAATTTGTCATTATCGGAAAATCGGCCTATAAATTTCTTCCCGCCTTCTTCATCGCTGATTGATAAATTAACTTCGCCTAAAATGGCCGGGTATTCAAAAGCAATGC
>CAZLRS010000096.1:0-1817 GCA_964562085.1 uncultured Gammaproteobacteria bacterium
CCGCTCTTTTGAAAGGATAAACGCCGGTCAAAAAACCGATTACTGTTGAAAAAACCACTATAACAACCATAAACCAAAGCGGACGATAAAACAAATCAAAGGCCTGGCCGCCAAAGTTTTTAGCCAACGCGTTAATACCGAGATTGGCAATTTCGCCGCCCAAATAACCGACAATAATTCCGCCGATGCCGCCTAAAAAACCCATTATAATCGACTCAAATAAAAATAACCGCTTGATATCCTTTTTGGTCAAACCGATTGAGCGCATAATGCCGATTTCATTGATTCTCTCAAGCAACGCGATGGTCATGGTGTTAAACATGCCGATTGCCGAAACAACCAAGGCGACTAAGCCGAATAAGGATAAAATTATTTGTATTATTTTAAAAATCTTATTGGCTTGCTCAATAGTATCCGATAAAGAAGAAACTAAAAATCCTGAATTAATAATCTCATTTCTGATATTTTCCATATATTCATTTTGCGAAACTTTAACTTTTAGCAAATCATACTTGCCAATCGCCAGATCGCTGATTGTCCGGTTGGGAATGTAGATATAGCTTGTGTCTTCATCTTCAACCACTCCTTTGATTGTGTATTTTTCTTCGCGCTCAACAACTTCCACTTCTTCAAATCCTTCTTCCGATATCTTGGTTAAAAACAGCGACAGCGCGATTTTCTTGCCGATAATTTCATTGGGGGCCAAGTTGAAAAGCTGGGCCCCGGCTGAAGAAATAACCGCTTCGCAGCCATTTTCTTTATCAAAAACTTCGCCGTATTGGGGAGCAACGCCGCTTAAGCGAAAAAAAGAAGGATCAACGGCGTAAACCAAGCTGTCTCCGGTAAAATTATTCAGTGACAGCTGCGCCGACAAATTCGCCACCGGGCTGATTTCAACCACCTCTTTGATTTGGGAAATTTTATTTACGCTTTCTTGGTCCAAGCTTATCAAACCCGACGTTCCGGGGCTGACATCCAGGCTCAACAATGAATCGGCCGTGGTAATCCGGCTTAAAATGACATTCTGCAAGCCATAGCCCAAGGATACCAAAAACAACACCGTGCCGATGCCGACGCTAACTCCCAGGATAGTCAAAAAGGTCCTCATCGGCCTGGTTTTAAACATTCTGGTTGATAATGATAATGTGTCTGTAACGCGCATAAATTATTTATATTTTCCTAATATTAATAATTCCAGCCTTTTGGCCAGTTTTCTCGCGCTTCTCTTGTCTAATCCGACCCCGCCTTTGGCAACTGGCATATCTAATGTTTTTTGGAATATTTCCCGATCAATTTTATTTTCAATTCTATTTCTGATAGCGGAATTCATCGCGTTTAAAGAATTTTGATCAGCCAAACTGATATTAAAAGTGTCAAGCAGATAGCGCCTTAGCTGGCTTGCCTCGTCGTTTTCAGTAATCTGCTTCAATCTTATTTTTTCTTCTTCGGCTTCCAATAATTTTATTTCTTTTATTATGCCTTTTATTTTATCAGCCAATTTAATCGCGGTATTTTTATTCATGCCCAAACCGCCTTTATTGATATCGGCGTCAAAAAATTTCGCTATTAAGCCGCTGTCGCTGATTCCTCTGATCAGCAATTCTTCGGTTTTTTTCTCAATTTGTCCAATCTCTTCCGCTGTCATGTCAATCAGGGCCTCGGACACGATTTGCTTGGCTTTAAAAGGAATGAGCAAATTGCCTAATTGATTTGAGCTGATATTTGAGTACGTCCTTGCCAGCAATTCCAATTCCTTGGAAAGCGTAACTTGCTCCTCTTTGTTTTTATTAAGCTCCCGGTTAATCGGCTGGTTTACT
>CAZLRS010000097.1:0-1788 GCA_964562085.1 uncultured Gammaproteobacteria bacterium
GCCAATGACAGCCAAGGTTTTTTTATTGCAGAATTTATCCATCATGATTAAAACCGGCATTCCGCTGGCCGAGGCGCTGAAAACCTTAAGCGAGCAAACGGGAAATAAAAAATTAAAAACGATTTTAACCGATGTTCAGCAAAAAATCGAAAAAGGCAAGGGCCTGGGTGAAAGTTTGGAATTGTACGAAAATGATTTTGGCGAACTTTTCATCAATATGGTAAAAGCCGGGGAAGCATCCGGCAGATTGGAAGAAGTTTTTTTAAATCTTTATCTGCAAACCAAGAAAGAGCATGCCATGATCGCCAAAATTAGAAACGCGCTCACTTATCCGGTGATTATTTTAATCGCGATGTTCGGCATCGGCGCGTTCATGATTTTTTTCGTCCTGCCCAATATCACCGCCCTTTTTAAGGATTTGGACATTGAATTGCCAATCACCACCCGGATAATGATCGCCGTCAGCGATTTTCTTCAGGCCTACGGCATTTGGGTCGGATTATCGTTGATTCTTATTTTTATTTTTTTTGTCCGAGCGCTTCGGTCGCAAAAAGGCAAATTTATTTTTGACCAAATCGTCCTGAAAACCCCGATTCTGGCCGGCATCGTTAAAAAAATCAATTTGGCGCGATTGGCGAGAAATTTAAGTTCCCTGCTGAAAACCGACATCGCCATTGTTGATACTTTGAATATCACGGCCCGCGTCTTGGGCAATACGCTTTACCGCCGAGCAATGGAAGAAGCGGCGGAACAGGTGAAAAAAGGGCAAAAATTGGAAACAATATTCAGAAATTATCCAAAAATTTTTCCGCCGGTGATTACGCAAATGGTTGCCGTCGGTGAATCAACCGGCACCTTGGATGAAATTTTAGAGCAACTGGCAAATTTTTACGAAGAAGACGTGGAGCAAACCATGGATAGCTTGCCATCAATTATTGAACCGGTTTTAATGCTGTTAATCGGCGTCGCCGTCGCCGGCGTCGCTCTGGCGATCATGATGCCGATGTACTCGCTGACAGAAAAATTTTAATTTCATCGCAACCATGCTTTTACCAATCAATCGCGGCTTTACTATTCTGGAAATACTAATCGCTATCGCCATTATCGGCATTACCGGCGCGATCGGCGTTCCTATTTACCAGCAAGCCAGCAGCGCGTTAAATCTTAACGCCGCCGCCAGAGACCTGGCTTCGGACCTGCGCCTGGCCCAGCAATCAGCCGTCACCGATCAAAAAATTTACGCGGTGAATTTCAACCTCGCTCAAAAAACTTACTTCATTATCAATACCGTTTCCGGCCAAACAATCAAAACCGTCGCGCTGAATTCAAAAATCAATCTGCAATCAATCACCGGCCTCACCGACAATATCGCCCGCTTCGTCTCCACCGGCGCGGCCACCGAAGCCGGCGCGATTGTTTTAAGTTGCGAAGATAAAACCTCAACTATTGAAATCAAGCCATCCGGCTATGTTAAAATCCAAAATTAAAAATCAGGGCGTCAGCATTATTGAAGCGATGGTGGCGATCGCCCTGCTTTTGACTGGCATTTTGGCGCTGGTCAAAATTTTCCCTTTGTCTTTAAACCTGGCAAGCGCGGCCGAAAAATCGACGATCGCCACTAATTTGGCGCAAGCGAAAATTGAAGAAATGTTTTATCTGGATTATCCGAATATCGCCGTCGGCGCGATTGAAGCCAAACACCGCTTGTCCGCCGATCCGGCCAATCCCTTTTACCAATACCAGCGGCAAACCGTGGCGGAATATGTGGACGAAAATTTGGCCTCCTCC
>CAZLRS010000098.1:0-1787 GCA_964562085.1 uncultured Gammaproteobacteria bacterium
CGGCAAAGAGAAATTAACGCCGATTAAAGAGGAGCTGGGTGATGAGATTGGCTGGGATGAAATTAAGCTCGTGCTATCTGGATTGAAAAAATAACAGGAGTAAAATTAGCAATTTAAATAAATTCTTGCTATTATAATATGTGTTATGGCGGAAAATAATCATATTATCCAAGCAAAAAATTTAATTAAAAAATTTAATGATTTCACCGCGGTTGATGATATCTCTTTTGAGGTGGACAAAGGGGATATTTTCGCGTTTTTAGGGCCGAACGGAGCGGGAAAAACAACGACGATCAAGATGCTGACCACTCTCTTGCGGCCGACCGGCGGGGAAATTTCCATCAACGGGTTTAATCCGGTGAAAGAGCGGCACGAGGCGCGCGGTTCCTTCGGCATTGTTTTTCAGGACCCGAGTCTGGACGATGAACTGACCGCTTATGAAAATATGGAATATCATGGAATTTTATATAGCATGCCCAAAGAATTAAGGAAAGAAAGGATTGAACAGCTGCTGAATTTCGTGGAACTCTCCGACAGGCGCAACAATTATGTTAAAGAGTTTTCCGGCGGCATGAAGCGCCGGCTGGAAATCGCGCGCGGATTAATCCATCACCCAAAAATTTTATTTTTGGACGAACCGACCATCGGGCTTGACCCGCAAAACAGAAATCATATCTGGGACTACATTAAAAATTTAAATAAGCAGGAACGGATTACAGTTTTTTTCACTACTCATTACATAGAAGAGGCGGAAAAAGCCGCGACCAAGGTGGCGATAATTGACCACGGCAAAATTATGCGGACCGGCTCGCCGGACGATTTGAAAAATGCTACGGGTAAAACCACGCTGGAAGACGCATATCTGGCGCTTACCGGAAAACAAATCAGGTATGAGGAAGTAAGCGCGACGGATAGGATGAGGCAGAGGCAGAGAATATGGCGGCGTTGATTTTGACGAATAAATACGAATAAGAAACGAATTATCGCCAATCACAAATATTTTTATGAATATTATTTACATTCTTTGGCTAAGACAACTGAAAAGATATATTCGCTCAAAAGCAAGAATTGTCGGCTCATTGGGCCAGCCGATTTTGTTTTTGGTCGCTTTGGGCTACGGCTTCGGGCCGATTTACAGCCAAGCCGGCGGCGGCAATTACATTCAATTCTTGGCGCCCGGCATTGTGGCGATGAGCGTCTTGTTCACTGCCATATTTTCGGGCATTGAATTGATTTGGGATAAAAAATTCGGTTTTTTAAAGGAAACTTTAGTCGCGCCGGTATCCCGCTTGAAAATTATGTTCGGACGCACCTTGGGCGGAGCGACTGTCGCGACAGTTCAAGGCATAGTCGTGCTTGTCTTAGCTTCATTATTCGGCTTTAAGCCGGAAAATATGGCTTTATTGCCGGTTGCTTTTCTGTTTATGTTTTTAATCGCCTTATTATTTACGGCTCTCGGCACGGCAATCGCTTCAATTTTAGAAGACATGCAAGGATTTCAATTGATTATGAATTTTTTAGTCATGCCGATATTTTTTCTTTCCGGCGCGCTTTTCCCCTTGGCTAATCTGCCGAAAACTATCAAGACAATCACTTATTTTGATCCGCTGACATACGGCGTGGACGGCTTAAGAGGAGCTTTGTCAAGCAGTATGCATTTCAACTACGCGACAGACCTGTTTATTTTATGCGCAATCGTTATTGCTTTTTTGGCGCTTGGAAGTTATTTATTTTCCAAAATTGAAATATAACATGGACAAGCAAACGCAAAAAAAATTATTGGAGAT
>CAZLRS010000099.1:0-651 GCA_964562085.1 uncultured Gammaproteobacteria bacterium
TGCTGAAAATTTTTCCTAATTTATTTTGATCCAAATACGCCTTGATAAATTTCAGGCAAGGATGAAAACGCATATTGCAACCAACCATGGTCACCAGCCGTTTTTGCCGGCAAATTTTCAGCAATCGGCCGAGACTGGCTAATTTATGCGCTAACGGCTTTTCAATAAAAAGCTGGCAGCCCGCTTGAGCGCATTTCAGCGCCAAATCCAAGTGGCGATTATTGGGGCTGCAAACCAAAGCGACCGCGAATTCTTTTAGCGCCTTGACGCTGATTGCATTGATATTCTTCAGCGTTCGGCTGGAAACTTTCGACCGATCCGGATCATAAATATAAATATTTTTAAAACCCAAGGCAAGCAGATTGCGATAATGCCTTTGGCCGATTGAGCCGAAACCGATAATAATTATTTTTATATTTTTATTCATAAAATTATTGCGCAGCGGTTTTAAGCGCGAAAAAATCTTTAATATTTTGACTGATAAATTTAACCTGTTCCATGGTTAACCCAGGATAGCAAGGCAGGGTGAGGCAAGAATTTTGATAGATTTCTTCATTCTCCAATTGAAAATTTTTATAGCCATGATTTTGATAATAAGGATGCGAATAAACCGCCGGATAATGGAAATTAACTCCGATGCCATTTTCTTTT
>CAZLRS010000099.1:661-1770 GCA_964562085.1 uncultured Gammaproteobacteria bacterium
TCAAAGCGTCTCGGTCGCGCGCCTCGGCGGTTCTAATGACATAAATATGCCAACCGGAAAAATTGCCGGACGCTTCATCAGGCAAAATAATTTCTTTAACGCCCGCCAATTCCGCCCGATACCAGTCAGCGATTTGACGCCTGGCCCGGATAAATCCATCAAGCTTTTTCAATTGCGATAATCCCAAGGCGGCCTGAATGTCAGTCAAACGATAATTATAGCCCAATTCCGTCATCACATTTTTACCCGCTTCATCTTTATGGATGCCGTGATTGCGGAATAAAATCATTTTTTTAAAATATTCTTCATTATTCGTGACTATCATCCCGCCTTCGCCGGTGGTAATCGGCTTAACCGGATGAAAGCTGAAAACCGCCATCGCCGAACCGGAATTGCCGATTTTGATATTTTTATAGCCGGCGCCCAAGGCATGGCAAGCATCTTCAATGACAATTAAACTATGGGCTTGGGCAAGGGCTAAAATTTTATCCATCTCACCGGGCTGGCCGGCAAAATGAACCGGCGCGATCGCTTTAGTTTTTTCCGTAATCAAACTTTCTATTTTATTCTCATCAAGATTATAAGTATCCAATCTAATATCGCCGAAAACCGGCTTCGCGCCAATTGCCATCAGCATATTGCTGGTGGCCGCGAACGTATTGGGCGTGGTAATGACTTCGTCGCCCGTTTTTAAACCAGCCGCCAAATAAGCCAAATGAAGCGCGGCCGTGCCGTTGCAAGCGGCGACCGCGTATTTCGCCCCGCAATAATCGGCAACGCTTTTTTCAAATTCAGCTATTTTCGGCCCTTGCGTTAGGAAGTCGGAATTTAAAACCGCCACCACTGATTCAATATCTTCGGCATCTATTGATTGTCGGCCGTAAGGAATCATAATTTTATTTAACATTAATTTCCACGCCCCGATAATTGATTTTTAAATCGCCATTTGAAACCACGCCATTCGGATTTAAAACTTTTGTCTTAAAATCATCAACGATTTTTTCCATCTCCTCTTTCGTCAGCCAGCGCGTATTAGTGTCGCTGGTAAAGCTGAAATCTTCCGGCAATTTTTTGCCAACGCTGAAAAAATTAGCAAATCGCTTCTCGAT
>CAZLRS010000100.1:0-1706 GCA_964562085.1 uncultured Gammaproteobacteria bacterium
AAACGCTCCAAGTGTCCGCCGCCGTCAAGCCGTATTTAAACCCGCGCTCGGTAACAGCTCCGCAAGTATACGCAACATTGCCATTGGCGGTTACGATGGTTGAAGCAACATTGGAAGCCGCCGTTGTTGACACGACCGGCGCGGAAATATAGCGCAAAACATAGCTGGTCAAGCTATGCCCGAAATTGAGCCAGCCGATGTTCTC
Organism: uncultured Gammaproteobacteria bacterium; assembly: GCA_964562085.1. Lineage (GTDB taxonomy): Bacteria > Patescibacteriota > Patescibacteriia > 2-01-FULL-39-33 > 2-01-FULL-39-33 > CAZLRS01. Next base: position 206 of record CAZLRS010000100.1, read on the forward strand.
GCCCCAAGCATAGCCGGAAAAATCGCCTGTGTTCAAATCAATCTTTACTTGTTCATGGGTAGAATCAAAATTTATCCAGCCGATGTTTTCGCCCCAACCGTAGCCGCCCAGATTGCCGTTGCCGTCATGCGTTACGCCCCAGTCAGTCGCGGTCGTGTTAACGGCGCCGGGCGTTCCGTCATAATCAAAATTTATCCAGCCGATGTTTTCGCCCCAAGCATAGCCGGTTAAGCCATGCTGCGACAGGGTCAACGACTCGTGCGTTGAGCTGGCGTTAACCCAGCCGATGTTCTCGCCCCAGCCGTATCTGCGGTCTCCGGAAAAATTATTAAAAGCGTAAGCGATTTCATCGCCGAATTGGAATTTCAGTATATGATCCCCTGCCCGTAAAGTCCGATGAACCGCTTTGCCAATGCCTTCGCACGACCAATCCTTGTAAAAAATAATATCGCCCGGAAGAATCTCCGGCCGGCGCTCCTCGCCGCCGCAAAATAAGGAAACAAACTCATCGTCTAAAACTGTTGCTTGGTCGTTGGGCTCAATCCTTAAATCAGCCGTACCTAAAGTCGTAAAACCGACTTCCCAGTTTTCGCCTGTTAGCGGATAAGAATGAACATTTAAAACACTGATTTCAATACTGGGGTCAAGAATAATCGGATATTTATGGCCGGCAAGCCACTCCGGATCGGGTGCGATGGTTAAAATATTGCCGTTTATTTCCATTTCAATGTCTTGCCCCGAGCTTTTTATTCCATCGGCGTCAATCATCCATGGCGCCGGAATGGTAAAAATCTTGTCTAATTCGTTCGGCTGATAGGAACGATTATCCCGCGTAAGCGCGTAAAAATTAAAATTGCCCTGCTCGTCCTTGACGTACCGCAAATTTTCCAGGCCGATTTCATAGCTGAATTTCACCGGATGGCCCGGCTTTTGCAAAACGATTTCTTCCTTGATTTTACTACTGTAAATCGTCTGCCGGACATCGGTTTCAGGATAAGCTTTAAGGTATTTAACCCGCCTGTCTTTGCCAAACCCGTATTTGGCTTCCGCCGGGCTTGCATTGACCGGCTTGATGGACAATTCAACGCCGCCGGAGAAAATTTTTAAAGGGTCGGTATATATCGCTGGAAGTTTTAGCTGAAAAACCATAGCCGGCCGGCCGAGATGAGTAAATTTTTTAACCAAGCCGAAAACGCCGAGCCCGATTAGCGCGGCTAAGGCGATAATAGTTATCAGTTGTTGATGTTTTTGGCTCACTGTTCTTATAAAAATAAACCTTTAAGAAAATTTTCCGCCATAATAATATCTATATCCCCGACGGTTTTTTCCCTTTTTAATTCTTTCACAACCTGTATGCCCTTTAATTTATACTTGGCGGAAAAATATGCAAGATTTTTGCTTAAATCGCCGTCTGATAATTTCACCTCTATTATTTGGCTGATTTTTCCATCCTCAATTAAAGCAAAATCAACTTCTTGCCCGTTTTTCGTGCGCAAATATT
>CAZLRS010000101.1:0-1647 GCA_964562085.1 uncultured Gammaproteobacteria bacterium
AAATTTCATTTGGATGGAGATCCGGGCATTGTCGGCATTTTCGGTCCCAGCCGGATGGACTATCGGCGGAATTTGCGTTTAGTGGAGCAGGCGAGGGGAATTTTAAATAGTTTGTAAAGTTCATAAAGTAAAATTTTAACCCCACGCTCGTCATTGCGAGCGAAGCGAAGCAATCTAATTGTTAATAAATTTAAAATTAGATTGCTTCGTCGCTTCTGCTCCTCGCAATGACGTATATGGGAAATTAAAATTATTATTAAGTTATGTCCAAAGAAAACCACATTGAAGTTGAAGAATTGCAGGCGAAACTAACGCAGGCCGAGAGCCAGGCCGAAGAAAATTTGAACGGCTGGAAGCGGGCGCTGGCCGATTATTCCAATTTCAAAAAAGAGCAGGAAAAAAGGCAGAAAGAAATCATTGAATTCGCCAACGCTTCGGCGGTGGCGGAATTTTTGCCGATTTACAGCCATTACAAATTGGCGTTAAAGCAAATTCCGGCGGAAGCGGAAAATCAGGATTGGGTGAAAGGGGTTGAACAAATTCAAAAGCAATTTCAGGAGGTTTTGAAAAACTATGACATTGAAGAAATCAAGACCGTCGGCGAAAAATTCAATCCGGAATTGCACGAAGCGGTGGCGCATGAAGAGAAAGAGGGCTTTGAGTCGGATGTGATTTTTGAAGAAACGCAAGCGGGCTATACTTTGGGCGGAAAAGTGATCAATCCGGCGAAAGTCAAGGTTGCCAAGTAGTTATAAAGTTCATAAAGTTATAAAGTAATATTTTTAAAAAATAAATAACAAAAAATATGTCAAAAATTCTCGGGATTGATTTAGGCACGACCAACAGCGCGATGGCGATTATTGAAGGCGGTCAGCCGAAAATCATTGAAAACAAAGAAGGAGCAAGAACGACCCCGTCAATTGTGGCCATCACCAAAGCCGGCGAACGCATGGTTGGCGTGGCGGCGAAACGGCAGGCCGTCACCAATCCGACTAACACGCTTTTTTCCATCAAGCGGTTAATTGGCCGAAAATGGGAGGACGCAGAAGTGCAGCGGGATTTGAAAACCGTGCCTTTTGAAATTAAAAAATCCGGCGCTGGCGTGAAAGTGCTGATGAACGGCAAAGAATTCAGTCCGCAGGAAATTTCCGCGTTGGTTTTGCAAAAATTAAAAGAAGACGCGGAAGCGAAATTAGGCGAAAAAATCACCGAAGCGATTATTACCGTGCCGGCTTATTTTGACGACAGCCAGCGTCAGGCGACGAAAGATGCCGGCGAGATTGCCGGTTTGACGGTTAAAAGAATCATCAACGAGCCGACGGCCGCGGCTTTGGCGTACGGTTTTGAAAAGAAAAAAGGCCAGCAAATCGCGGTTTATGATTTGGGCGGGGGCACGTTTGACATTTCCATTTTGGATGTTTCCGCCGACACCGTGGAAGTGAAATCCACCAACGGCGATACGCATTTGGGCGGTGATGATTTTGACCAGCGGATTATGGGCTGGATTTTGGACGAATTTAAAAAACAAGAAGGCATTGATTTGGCGAAGGACTTGACCGCCTTGCAACGCGTGAAAGAAGCGGCGGAAAAAGCGAAGATTGAACTTTCCACGCAAATGGAGACCGAAATCAATCAGCCGTTTATCAC
>CAZLRS010000102.1:0-1575 GCA_964562085.1 uncultured Gammaproteobacteria bacterium
GAGGCTGTTTCTTACGATTTCACAAAAAGTGAAAATTGGCGGAGAGGCAGGGATTTGAACCCTGGAAGACATTGCTGCCTTACGACTTTTCGAGAGTCGCGCCTTCAACCACTCGGCCACCTCTCCTTAATAACTATTAACCATTAACAATTAACAATTAACTTTTAACTATTAACAAACACTTTTTTATTCCTTATCATTTTAACAAAACAATCTTGATTGCTCAAGATTGCTTCGTTAGATTATGTTTGTTTGATTGCTATTAAAAGCGCTTTTCCATCGGGCGGGCTTCGTTAACCACGATGCTCCGACCGCCGAAATCTTTGCCATTAAGCAATTCAATGGCTTTTTGCGCTTCTTCATCAGAAGCCATTTCAACAAAAGCAAATCCTTTTGACCGGCCAGACATCTTATCTTTGATGATGGTCGCTGACTGGACGGTGCCGGCCTGGGAAAAAGCATCCCGTAATTCATCTTCACTCATGGTGAAGCTTAAATTGCCGACAAAAACTTTATTTGCCATAATGTTTGCGATAATTTTTTAATTAAAATTGTAAGCCGACCTACTTGATTTGTCCGCGCCACGCCTTTGAGGGCGCTGGGCGGGGGCTAGAATCAAGGATTTACAGTATGAGTATTGTAGCTTATTTTTCTCCGGCTGTCAAGTTGGCATTTATGACCGCCATGCCCAGAAACAGCCAGAACAGGATTGATAAATCGTTTTTAAAATATGGGACATCCGCTAAACCATGAATAATAATTTCTAACATCACGGCTATCAACGCGATCGCCATGATTTTTATTTGAGACGATTGATGAATTGCGGTCATGATTTGTTTTAGATTCAGCCAGAAAAATTTGCCGAGCAGCCAAATAAAGCTGAATAAGCCAAGCAAGCCGAGTTCGCTCCAAAAATTCAAAACAATATTGTGCGGGTATAAATAAATTTCAAAAAATTTGGCGTGATAATGCGCGATATTGGCTTGATAGCCGGCCAAACCGGCGCCCCAAAACCAATTATCTTTCAGCATGGCGATAGTTTCCCGCCAGATGTGCCGGCGGATAATGCCCGACCAGTCGCGCAAAAATATTTTTGTGATAATAAAATCATGAATCGGTTGGTTTAAACAAAAAACTATCAGGCCGGCAATGATAATTAAAGCGGTGATGATTCTGGTTTTTTTATAAATTAAACCCAGAGTCAGCCAAATTAAAACCACGGCTAAAATCGCGGCTTCGGATTTGGCCAGAATAATGGCGAGAAAACTGAAAATAATTACCGCCTGCTGGAACAAGTGAGTCGGCCATTGCCGGTTTGATTGGCTGAATCGCCAAACTGTAAAGAGAATAATAATCGGTCCCAAATAAAGTCCGAGCGCGTTGGGATAGCCGAAAACCGAGACAATGCGGTCCACCCCGCCAGCAGGGCTTAAGAATGCGTGTGGCACGCCCCAGGTGCTTAATTTTTGCCAGAAGCCGAAGATGCACAAATAAAGCGCGGACGCGCCCAAGGTCCAAAACAGGCCTTCCATTTTTTTCGCGGTTTTGACTTGGGCAATTAAAATAATGAAGAAT
>CAZLRS010000103.1:0-350 GCA_964562085.1 uncultured Gammaproteobacteria bacterium
GATGTTCCGAAAATAACTCTGGCTTCAGGGTCAATTAATTCCGTCACAATTTTGGCGGCATCTTGAATTTCGCTGATGGTCAAATCATCTCCGCCTGCCACAGACAAAAGCACACCTTTCGCGCCGGCGATTGAAATATCCAAAAGCGGGGAATTGATGGCGGCATAGGCGGCTTCTTCCGCTCGTTTTTCACCGGTGGCGCGTCCAATTCCCATCAAGGCCGAGCCGGCGTTGCCCATAATTGTCAAAATATCGGCAAAATCCACATTAATTCGTCCTGGTACGGTGATTAAATCAGAAATGCCTTCCACAGCTTCTTTTAAGATTTTATCGCTCATCGCGAAAGCGAC
>CAZLRS010000103.1:360-1554 GCA_964562085.1 uncultured Gammaproteobacteria bacterium
GGGGGCGATGCTCAAAATGCGGTCATTGGGGATAACAATCAAGGCGTCCACCGAGTCTCGCAATTTGCTTAAGCCACTTTGAGCGATGGACATTCTTTTTAAGCCCTCAAATGAAAAAGGTTTGGTAACCACCGCCACGGTCAAAATACCCAAAGCTTTGGCGGCGGCGGCAATCACGGGCGCCGCGCCCGTGCCAGTGCCCCCTCCAAATCCGGCGGTGATGAAAATCATATTTGCTCCTTTCAAAACATCTTGGATTTCTTCCGCTGTTTCTTCGGCGGCGCGTTTGCCCAAATCGTCATTCATTCCAGCGCCCAAACCGTTGGTTAAATTTTTTCCGATATGAATTTTCTTTTTGGCGAGCGAATGGTGCAAATCTTGAGCGTCTGTGTTAATCGCTATAAATTCAACCCCTTGCACCTTGGATTTTATCATATAATTGGTGGCGTTCTTGCCGGCTCCGCCTACCCCGATAATTTTTATTCTGGCGAAAGCCTCCACATCTGTATTTATTTTTGGCATATTATTTTCGTGATTAGCGTCTATTTTTAGCGATAGACTTTTGTTTTTGCTTGGTTCGCTTGGCAAAAACGGCTGATAATTTTTATATAATTCACCTCTTTTATAACATATTTTCTCCATAATACCAGAAAAAACAAAATTATACAAAAAATTGGGCAACCCATTTTTTGAATTTGCCTTTGAGGTTTTTGAAATGATTTGTCATCTGCGCGGGCAAATCGGAATTTTTTGAAGAGGTGAGTCGCATTAAACACAAGCCATATGCCACCGCCCACGAAGAATCTTTGATGGTGTTATCAGATGTTTGTTGGCTGATAAAATTGAGACCGGCAATTTGCGATGGCAGAGACAGAATTTCTTGCGCCAAATCTTTAATCGTGATAATGCCGGAACCTCCGCCAGAAATAATAATGCCGGCGGGCAAAAGTTTGTCGCGACCGATTTTTTGGAGATGCGCTTCAATTAATTTAAAGATATTTTTTAAGCGGATGGCGACCAATTCTTCCAAGCGGTGTTGCGAATAAACCGTATTGGTAATAATGCCGTGCTTTATTTTTTGGGCTTCTTCCAATGAAATTTGAAAACCTAAAGCGATGTCGTTGGTGATGTCGGCGGAACCCACTGGAAAAACTTCCAGCGAAATCGGGATATCATTTTCAAAAACCACAATAG
>CAZLRS010000104.1:0-1547 GCA_964562085.1 uncultured Gammaproteobacteria bacterium
GCCCATGATTTGGAAGGCAAGGAAATTGCATTAAAATTGGCGAAAACCGACTTGGTTGCTTTAATTCAAGGAATTGTCGCCGAAAAAGAGATTTTAGCTAAAAACAAGAAAATAAAATTAACTTTCATTAAACCAGTTAAAAAATTGCCGCTAATTAAAATTGATCCTTCGCTGATTACTCAAGCTTTCGCTAACTTGATTGACAATGCCGTTTTTTACACCAATCAAGGGTCGGTAAGGGTCTCTTTGTCTCTTGGCACCGCAAAAAATGATGTGATTGTAAAAATTGCGGACACCGGTATTGGCATCTCGCCTGAAGATAAAAAGAAATTGTTTAACAAGTTTGTTCGTTGTAAAAACGCCATTCTGACCAAACCCGACGGCTCCGGTTTGGGGCTCTATATCGCCAAGAAATTAGTGGAAGCCCATAAGGGCCGAATTGAAATAGCCAGCGAGCTTGGCCAGGGTACGACTTTTAGCGTTATTTTGCCCGCAACTAGTGTTGCTTAAAAGATTAAGTTTATTTAATCCATAACTCCCGCAAATTTATGTACCCTCATACCTACGAAAAAAAGATTCTTTTTATTGAAGACGAGGCCAATCTGATTGACATCTATCATAGGATTTTTGACAAGCATAACTATTATTTTTGCTCCACGGCCGACATTGAAGAAGGCATGGTTATTGCCAAGACCGCCGGCTTAGACGCTATTTTATTGGACATTGTTTTGCCCAAAGAAGAAGGCGGAGTGGTCAACATCGCGGCCAAGCAGGGCTTTGTTTTTTTGGAAAAAGTCAAACAAGACCCCAAGACCAAAAATATTCCGGTCATTATTCTGACCAATCTAAATACCCAAGCCGATCGCGAGAAAGCCAGCGAACTGGGAGCGGTTGATTATATCGTTAAAGCCGACCACGCGCCGGAGTTTATTTTTGACAGAGTAAAAGAGTTGATTGAGAAAAATAAAGTTAAATCATAAAACCATTTTCCAGCGGGAAATTCTTTTGGCCGGGCTGACAGGCGGACCTGTCTCGTCCTAGCGGACGAGCCGAGGCAAGCTTGACTTCTTTTGCCAAATAGTTTAAGATATTAAATATCAAAAATAACCTAAAATCGCCTTATAATTCTCAAAAATTAGGTCGTTATCCGCCTTCGCAAGAAAATTATGGACACAATATAAGGACAGACACGAAGAGTGGACACCCTGAATTTCGACAAGTAAAAATGGGTGCTTCGGCGGATTCCGCCGTTAATATAAAGGTAAGTCAAAGGAAGCTTCATAGGGATTCCCGCCGAGGGAATTTTTTATGCCAAAATATATAAATTAAGCCTAATAAGCTAACAGCTAACAGCTAAAAGCTAATCAGCTAAAATTATGCCTACGATCAGTCAATTATTGAGGAAAAGAAGAATCTCCAAAAAGAGCAAAACCAAGACCCCGGATTTGCAGATTACTTTGGACAGCTTGCATCGCAAGAAAAGAATCATGCCAAAGGGCAGTCCGTTAAAACGGGGCGTGTGCTTGCTGGTCAGAACCATGACGCCG
>CAZLRS010000105.1:0-1547 GCA_964562085.1 uncultured Gammaproteobacteria bacterium
CAATTTTTTTCAAGACTTTCATCATCGGCTATAAGGAATACAAATTAGAGATAACCGTATTGGCGGTTTTGGGATTTTTTAGCGCCTTGCTTGAAGGCGTGGGAATCAACGCCCTTATTCCGATGTTTTCTTTCATAGTAGGTTCGCAAAGGGGCGATGACGCAGTATCGCGGTTTATTGAAAAGTTTTTTTTGTTTTTAAATATTGAATTTAAATTGAAATATTTGCTTGTTTTTATCGCGCTCTTGTTTATCGTTAAAGCCATTCTTGCGGTTTTATGCGAATATATAAGAATCAGGATTACGGCCGATTATGAAGAGAAAACAATGAACAAGCTTTTTAAAAAGTTTTTGGCCGCCAATTGGCCGTATCTACTGAAGCAGAAATTGGGCCATTTGCAGACAGTATTGACGACAAATGTGCAGGCAAGCGCGACTGTGCTGTCTTATATTAGCAGTTTTATTATTATAATCACGAGCTTGATCGTTTATACGGCGATAGCCGTGAATATTGATTTGCGCGTTACTTTATTCGCCCTGCTGTTAAGCGGCTTTTTGTTTCTTGGCTTTATGCCGTTTATCAGGAAAATCAGAAATTTTTCTTACGGCCAAGAAAGAATTAACAGGGCGATCAGCCACCATATCAATGAAAATGTCTTGGGGATGAAGACTGTTAAAATAATGTCTGTTGCCAAGCGGGTGGCGCGTGACGCGGAGAAAAATTTCCGCGACTATAAAATAGTAAGGGTTATTATTAATATTTGGAATACGGCTACATCATCAGTTCTCCAACCGATTAGCGTTATTTTCATCTTATTGATATTCGCTTTCAGCTTCAAGTCGCCTGGCTTTAATCTTGCCGCCTTTCCCGCCATTATTTACCTTATTAAGCAGATTTTTTCCTACACGGAAGCGTTGCAGAAAAAAGTGTTGTCATTCAACGGCGCCATTCCTTATTTTAAAAGCATTGCCGAATATGAAAGCCAGGCGGACGCAAACAAGGAGGAGGACCGAGGCGGAAAAAAATTCACGTTTGACAACATTTTGGAATTCAAAAAAATAAGCTTTTCGTATAATCAAGAAAAAGAAATTTTGTCCGATGTTAATTTTAAAATCAAGAAAGGCGAGATGGCGGGACTGATAGGACCGTCCGGCGCCGGCAAAACCACGATAGTTGATTTAATTCTGCGCTTATTTAATCCTATCGGCGGAGAAATTTTGTTGGACGGCATAAATATCAATGAAATTGATTTGGAAGAATGGAGAAAGAATATCGGCTATGTTTCCCAGGACATTTTTTTAATGAACAAAACCATTGCCGATAATATCAAGTTTTACGACGATTCAATTACGGACGCGGGAATGGAGGAAGCGGCTAAGATGGCGAATATTTATGATTTTATAGAAAGCCTGCCTGACAAATTTAAAACGGCGATAGGCGAAAGAGGCGTTCAGCTTTCAGCCGGCCAGCGCCAAAGGGTTGTCATAGCCAGGGTTTTGGCGAGGAAGCCGAAATTTTTGATTTTGGACGAGGCGACCAGCGCGCTG
>CAZLRS010000106.1:0-1536 GCA_964562085.1 uncultured Gammaproteobacteria bacterium
TGCTTTGGCTGGCTATGATATCGAAGTGATTCATGAAAATATGGATTTGCCGGAGCCGAGATCAAACATTTATCAAATAGCTATTGATAAGGCGCTTTTTGCTTGTAAGAAACTTCGGAAGCCGATTATTGTTATTGATGCCGGGTTCTATATTTACGCCCTGAACGGCCGGCCCGGAGTTTTTGTTAATGAGATGCTGGGGTGGAAAAGCGAGCCGGGAGCGATGATCAAAAAGATTTTGCGGCTGATGGAGGGCGAGCGTCGCGAGTGCGCTTTTGTCAACTGTTTAGCCTATTACGATGGGAGTACGGAACTGCCAATAATTTTTGAGTCGCGGGCCGAAGGTATTCTGGCTGACGCGCCGCGGGGAAAAATTAAGGAAGGAAAAGAAAGTAAAAGCTGGTCTATTCTGGATTTGATTTTTATTCCCGAGGGCGAAAAGAAAACTTTGGCCGAAATGAAAGAGGGCGGCGGATATGAAGTTTGGCGAAGAAAAAGGCTGCAGAACAAGGAATCGTGTGCCGCCAAATTCGCCGAATGGTTTTTGAAACAAAAGTACCTCGAGAGTTTCTAAAGGAGGGCGGATGGAGCCGCGCAGAACGAAGAAAGCGTATAAGAAAGGGTTGGTGCTTGTTGTATTTAAAGCGGGAGTCAGCTTGGACGAAGCACAATCGTTAATAAAAGCCTTTCAGCTGAAAATTAAGGAAAACTGCGGTGTCGCTGACGAAACAACAATGCTCGTCGTGGAAGTGGTAAAAGGGCGAGAGCAAAAGTGGGTGGATAAGCTGCCTCGGTTGAAGAAAAATCCGATTGTCGAATCGGCCGCGCGCGTCCCCGTTGTCGAGGATCATCCAGAGAATAATTAAAAGCATATTCAAGAATGAAGCCTGGAAGTAATAAAAAAATTGCCCCGCGAAATCGCCGGGCATTTTTTGTTTTACGAGAAAAAACAAACTTGTAGCTATTTACGCTATCGTGTGAACAACGTCATCTTTAAGGCGGGATTAGGTCTAAGTTTTCCCCGCACCGATAGCATTTTCCGTTTTTGTCGTGCCTTTCGATATGGTAGCTAGTCCTGTTGATATTAAGCGCTCCGCACTTCGGGCAATGTGTGTCTTCTGAAACGAGGCCGGGGATATTTCCGGAGTAAACATATTTTAAGCCAGCCTCTTTTCCGATTCGATGGGCGGCTTCAACCTTTTCGGTCGGCGTATCCGGCAAATCTTGCAGTTTCCAGGAGATGTCGCCGGAAAAACGGCTGACGTGCCAAGGGGTTTCCGGCCCGAGCTCGGTTTTGATAAATTCAGCGATTTGTTTGAACATTTTTTCCGAATCGGAAAGAGTCGGGATAACCAGCGTTGTTATTTCCAGCCAGGCGCCGAGTTTTTTGATGGCTTTTAGATTATCTAAAATCGGTTGAAGCCGGCCGCCGCAATGTTTTTGGTACAATTTGTCATCAAAAAATTTTAAATCAACATTAATCGCGTCCAGATGTGGCGTAACCATCTCCAGCGTTTCTTTGGTCATAAAACCATT
>CAZLRS010000107.1:0-1516 GCA_964562085.1 uncultured Gammaproteobacteria bacterium
TATACTTCCGCCAATGAAATACCAATATACCGCTTGAATTTTATTGAACCAAGCGGTCGCGGTCCTTGGCATGAATTAATGGCCGGAATTGATTCAAAATGGTATTTAAAAACTTATGACGGCGAAGATATATCATGGTGGCCGGGCAACGTTTCCATGAATCCTTACGCCAAAAATGACCAGGGGGAAAACTATAATGATTATTTAACTGACTTTTACCAAAATAAAATTTTAAATACTGGTTTATGGGATGGCTTATTATTTGATAATATTTGGAATACCGTGGCCTGGGTTAATCCTAAAATTGATATCGATGCCGATGGCCAGCCGGATAGCGAAGATGAAATAAATCAAAAATGGCGCGAAGCTAATTATGATTTATTCAACCAATTAAGAAAAGCGTTCGGTGAAAAGTATATTATCATCGGCAACGGCGAAGGTAGCTATCACAATTTAATGAATGGCAGAAATTTTGAAAGTTTTCCTGAATTTTGGGAAGGTGGTTGGGTTGGCTCAATGAAACGATACCAAGAAGTGAATAATAACGGCTACCGCCCAAGAATTAATATCATTAATTCTGATACAAATAATACGGGAAATTATATTGGCTCTCCTGAGATGCGCTATGGACTAACAAGCACGCTTTTATACGACGGCTATTTCAGCTTTGATTATGGCACAGCTAAACGAGAACAATTATGGTGGTATGATGAATACAATATTAATCTGGGCCAGCCGAAATCCGAACCGAAAAATTTGCTCCAGCCCGCGAATAAAAATCTCAATGCCGGCGTCTGGCAAAGGGACTTTACTCAAGGCGCAGTGATTGTCAATTCCACCGACGCGGAACAAAATCTTAATTTTGACAGCGAGTACGAAAAAATCCACGGCCGGCAAGATAAAACCGTCAATAGTGGCGCGATCATCAACCAATTATCTTTAGCGCCGAATGACGGAATTATTCTTTTACGGCCAATCGCGGAAATTAAAAACGCGGTTTTCGTCAACGGCGCCTTCGCCCGCGTTTTTAACCGGCAGGGCGAAAATATTAGAACCGGCTTTTTCGCTTATAACGCCAAATTCAAAGGCAGTAATAAAATCATCAAAGCCGATATCAATAATGACGATTTCAAGGAATTCGTCGTGGCGGATAATAATCAAATTACAATTTATGATTTTCTCGGCGCGGAAATAACCAGCTTCTTTCCTTACGGCAAAAACTATAAAACCGGCATTTCCCTGGCGCTCGCCGACTTGAATCATGACCAAAATCTGGAAATCATCACCGGCCCGGAAAAAGGCGGAACCAATCTGATAAAAATTTTTGATCATAACGGCCAAATAATCAACCGCGGTTTTTACGCCTTCAACAGCCGATGGCCAAAGCTGGGCGTTAATGTCGCCGCCGGCGACATTAACGGCGACGGCGAAATTGAAATCATTACCGGCGCCGGCATTGGCGGCGGACCGCACGTGAGAATTTTCAATAAAAATGGTAAACTGATGACAAGCGGCT
>CAZLRS010000108.1:0-1500 GCA_964562085.1 uncultured Gammaproteobacteria bacterium
TGCGAGCATTGAAAAATTCCTCCCCTTTCCAAGGGGAGGCGGGGAGGGGTTTTGAGGCATGTCATAATAATGCAACGTTCTTAAAGTGTTTTACAATTGGTTACAGACGTTTCAAAACCACCCCTCGGCCCCTCCTTGGAAAGGAGGGGAAATTGCCTGGATCCCAGCTTTCGCTGGGATGACGGGGAGAGAGTTTGCCAATTTTCACAATTTTTAGTAAGATAAATCTAATCCGAACTTAAACCTTACAAATATATGACCAAAGAAAAAGCCGGGGACGGCCAGCTGGAAAAAATCCGCCACTCCACTTCCCATATTATGGCCTACGCCGTGCGGGAAGTTTTCGGCGATGAAGTGAAATTCGCCATCGGCCCGACGATTGACGACGGCTTTTATTACGATTTCGATTTGAACGACAAGACATTCGCGCCGGAAGATCTGGCCAAGATTGAAAAAAAGATGGCGGAAATCATCAGCCAGAATTTAGAATTTATCAAATCGGAATTAAGCCCGGCCGAGGCCTTAAAAAAATTCAAAGACCAGCCGTATAAAAAAGAACTGATTGAAGAACTGGCGGACAAAGGCGAAAAAGGCGCGACTGTTTATCAAGTCGGCGAATTCGCCGATTTATGCGCCGGCCCCCATGTCAACTCAACCAAAGAATTGGGGCATTTCAAATTATTAAACATCGCCGGCGCTTACTGGCGGGGCGATGAAAAAAATAAAATGCTCCAGCGGATTTACGGCACGGCTTTCGCCACCAAAGACGAACTGCAAAAATATCTGACCATGCGCGAGGAAGCGGAAAAACGCGACCATCGCAAATTGGGCGCGGATTTGGAATTGTTTATGATCAGCGAGGAAGTCGGCGCCGGCTTGCCATTATTCTTGCCGAAGGGCGCGCGCTTGCGGCATGAAATCATGAACTTCGCCTTGAACACTTATTTGAAAAACGGCTACGAATTGGTGAGCACGCCTCACATCGCTTCGGAAAAATTATGGCGCCATTCCGGCCATCTTGGCTTTTACAAAGACAGCATGTATTCCTCTTTCGGCGTGGAAAACGATAATTATCTCATTAAGCCGATGAACTGTCCGCTTCACGTCCAGCTGTATAAAAACAAAAGCCATTCTTACCGCGATTTGCCGATCCGCTGGACGGAAATGGGCACGGTTTATCGCTATGAACGCTCGGGCACGATGCACGGCCTCACCCGCGTCCGCGGTTTCACCCAGGACGACGCGCACATTATTTGCACGTCGGAACAAATGGAAAGCGAGGTTAAACGCGCTTTGGATTTGACTTTGTACATGTTGAAAACTTTCGGCTTTACGGATTTTGAAATGAATTTAAGCGTCCGCGACCCGCAGGACAAGGGTCATTTTGCCGGCGACGATAAGGGCTGGGCCAAAGCGGAGAACGCGCTGAAAAAAGTGCTGGAGGAATCCGGCTTTAAGAATTTTGTTTATGATGTCGGCGGAGCGGTTTTTTACGGCCCG